>DATFUK010000149.1:0-18256 GCA_035260865.1 Candidatus Methylomirabilota bacterium
CCTGATACGTCGCCCGGGCCGGGAGCGGCTCGAACCATGACGATGGCATGACAGCCAGTCTACACGATCAAGGCCTCTCCTCCATGCGAGTGAGCGGCGACGTGATGGTCAGCCCACCGTCGATGACGATGCACTGGCCGGTCAGGAAGGACGCCGCGTCGTTCCTCACCGGCCAGTGCATCGTGATCGACGGCGGGCTGACCATCACCTCGCCGCTCAGTCGCATGGAGGACGGGGCCTGATCGTGTAGACTGGCTGCCATGCCCTCGTCATGGTTCGAGCCGCTCCCGGCCCGGGCGACGTATCAGGCGGAGGCGCACGCGGAGAGCCGCGCCGCCCTCGCGGAGGCCGCCGCGGCCGCCTGCGCGCGCACCGCGCCCACCCTGCTGGCGATGCAGAAGCCCGAGGGCTACTGGGTGGGCGATCTGCTCGCCGACTCCACGCTGGAGTCCGACTACGTGCTGCTGCAGCTCTGGCTGCACCCGCCGCGCGACGGCGAGTGGAAGCCGCCCTCCCGGGACCGCATCCAGCGGGCGCGCAAGGCCATCCTGGCCCGGCAGAAGTCGGACGGTGGCTTCAACATCTATCCGGACGGCCCCGCCGACGTCAACGCCACCATCAAGGGCTACATCGCGCTGAAGCTCGCGGGGCAGAGCGTGCACAGCGAGCCGCTGCAGCGGGCGCGCGAGGCGATCCTCAATCTGGGCGGGATCCAGGAGGCGAACAGTTACGTCCGGATCAACCTGAGCCTCTTCGGGCTCTACCCGAAGCGCCACGTCCCCACGATCCCGGTGGAGCTGGCCCTCGTCCCGGGCGGGCTCATCTACGAGATGTCGTCGTGGACGCGCGCGATCGTGATGCCGCTGACCATCATCCAGGCGAAGACGGACACGCGCCCGGTGCCCGCGGGCTTCACCCTGGACGAGCTGATCGTGCCGGGGAAGAGCTTCAAGCTGCCCAAGCGCGACCGGCTCTCCGCGCTGTTCCGGCAGCTCGACATCGCGCTCAAGATGTGGGCGACGCGTGGGCCGGAGATGATCCGGCGGCCCGCGATCCGCGAGGCGGAGAAGTGGATCCTCGACCGCACGCGCCACAGCGACGGCCTCGGCGCCATCTACCCGTCGATGATGTACCTGATCATGGCGCTCGACGCCCTCGGCTACCCGCGTGACCATCCCGACCTCATCGAGGCCATCCGCCAGTACGAGGGCCTGCTGACCGAGACGCCGGAGGCGTTCTACTTCCAGCCCTGTGTCTCGCCGGTGTGGGACACCGCGATCGCCATGTTCGCGCTCGGGGAGATGGGCGCGGTGGCGACCGCCGCGATGCGGCGGGGTGCCGACTGGTTCATCGCCAAGGAGATCCGGCGGCGCGGCGACTGGTCGGTGAAGCGGCCCGATCTCGAGCCGTCGGGCTGGGCCTTCGAGTTCGCCAACGAGCACTATCCCGACATCGACGACACCGCGATGGTGCTGCTCGCGATGCAGCACGCCCAGGCGTCCGACGCGGCCGCGCAGGAGCGGTGCGAGCGGCGGGCGGTGGCGTGGCTCGTGGGCATGCAGTCGGGTGACGGGGGCTGGGCCGCCTTCGACGCGGACAACAACTGGGCCTTCCTCAATCGCGTGCCCTTCGCGGATCACAACGCGATGCTCGACCCGTCGTGTCCGGACATCACCGGCCGCGTGCTCGAGGCGCTGTGCCGCCGCGGCTTCAAGCTGTCGGATCCCGCGATCGAGAAGGGCGTGGGCTTCCTGCTCGAAACGCAGGAGCGCGACGGGAGCTGGTACGGACGCTGGGGCGTGAACTATCTCTACGGGACGTTCCTCGCCCTCCGCGGTCTCCGGGCCGCCCAGGATCCCGGGGCCTCGAAGGCGGTGTGGAAGGCCGGGAAGTGGATCGCCTCCGTGCAGAACGAGGACGGGGGCTGGGGCGAGAGCTGCGCGAGCTACAACGAGGGCCGCTTCGTGCCCGCGCCGAGCACTCCGTCGCAGACCGCGTGGGCGCTGCTCGGCCTGATCGCGGCCGGCCAGGGTGACACCGAGGCGCTCGCCCGCGGCGTCCGGCATCTGGTGGACACCCAGAAGCCCGATGGGACCTGGGACGAGCACCTCGCCACCGGCACCGGCTTCCCCAACGTGTTTTACCTGCGCTACACGCTGTACCGGAACTACTTCCCGCTGCTCGGGCTCACCCAGGCCCGCCGCGCGATCGATGAAGCGGAGCGCGCCCTGCGTCTCGTGCAGGACGCGACTCCCTCCCACCCCCTGCGCTGAGCGGTCTGGAGTAGACGCTCGGCGTCGCGACCTCCAGCGCCGGGGCTTCCGCGCCCGCCTCCAGCGCCACCGCCGCCGCGTAGATCGTCGCGGCGATCCGCACCGCGTCGTTGACGTGATCCGCGCCCCAGCGCTGCGCCTCCGTGAGCGCGTCCCCGCGCAGCACCGCCTGCAGGTTCAGGCGGATGTCCTTCGCCGCGTCGGGAATCGTTCCGCGAAGCTGCTCGAGCGCGTCCACGCCACCTGCAGGGTGGCGTCGCCCATTCGCCAGTTGCACGGGCAGAGCTCGCCGGTCTGCAGCGCGTCGAGCACGCGCACCACCTCGTCGACGTTGCGGCCCACCGAGAGGTCGTCGGCCAGCATCGGGAAGGGCAGGTCCTTCAGATCCGCGTGATCGCGCCGCCACGCGAGGTGGACGAAGTGGGTGTCGGTGCTCATCCCGAGCACCTGCGCGTCGCGCTCGCGAAAATCCTCGGTCCGCTTGCCGACCTCGGCGATCTCGGTGGGACACACGAAGGTGAAGTCCATGGGCCAGGAAAACAGCACCAGCCACCGGCCGGGATAGCTCTGGTTGCCGATGCGGGTGAATTCCTTACCCCGGTCGAGGCTGACGGCGGCCTGGAGGTCGAACTCGGGCAGACGGTCTCCGACGGTCAACATGGGATGGCTCCTTTTCGTTGTCGGGCCCCGGGGGCGCGTATGGATTCGGGTTCCCTACTTCAGGGGCCCTAAAGGATGCAGCCGGTCGAGCGATCGGAAGCGGGGCGGGCGGGGCTAGAGGGCTGCGAACGCGGCCCGGGCCAGGCCGGGCAGCTCCGGATCCCGGGCGCCCATGATCAGCACGGTATCGCCAGGCCTGACCTCCGCCCGGACCCAGTCGATGACCGCCCGGTGGCTCGGGGCGTACCCGCAGCCGAGGGCGGCCGGCAGGTCGTCGGCGAGCATGCGGCTCGAGATGTCCCTGGCCACGGTGCCGCCCGCGTAGAAGATCTCCGCGTAGCAGAGACGGTCCGCGGGCCGCAGCAGCCGTGGCATCAGCTCGCGCAGCTCGGGCCGCAGGAAGCGGGCGGGTCCGAAGCCGTGCGGCTGGAAGACGGCCAGGACGCGCGCCGCCCCGGCCTGCGCCGCGGTGATCGCGGCCCGCAGCTTCTCCCCGTTGTGCGCGTAGTCGTCCACGACCCGGACGCCCCCGGCGGTCACGCCGATCACCTCGAAGCGGCGCGCCACCCCGGGGAAGCGGGCGAGGAGGGCCGCCACCGTCGCCGGGGCGATGCCCAGGTCGAGCGCGATCAGGGCGGCGGCGGCCGCGTTCTCCAGGTTGTGGAGGCCGGGCTGGGGCACGTCGAGGGTGAGTGGGCCCGTCGGCCGGTGCAGGACGCCGCGGGCGCGGTGAGGACCGGTGCTCGTGACCTCGAGGGGCGTATTGGCGTGTGGGCCCGTGCCGTAGCTGTGGGCGCCCACCGCGCGGCCGAGCTCCATGGCCTCCGGCGAGGCGCTATTGACCAGCAGCCGGGCGGAGCGCTTGGCGAAGGCCTCGAACTGGGGCAGGAGCGCGTCCACCTCGCCGTGATCGCGGCTGATGTTGTGGATGAGTCCGAGCGCGGCGTGGTACCCGGTCAAGGTGCCGTCTGACTCGCAGGCTTCCGCAGCCACCGGCCCGTCCACCGGGCCCGGGAGGAAACAGCCGCTCGTGCCGTCACCCGCGAGGGCGGCGCCGCCCAGCACGGTGGCGGCCACCCCCGACTCGCGGGTGAGCCAGCCGACCATGCCGGTGATCGTGCTCTTGCCGCTGGTGCCCGCGATGGCGACGCCCGGCCGTCCCGCGTCCACGATCTCGGCGAGCAAGGCCGGGCGCGGCACCCGCTCGAGGCCGAGCGCGCGCGCGGCCCGCGCCTCCGGCGTCTCCGCTTCCACCGCGGTGGAGTAGATGAAGCGGTCGAGGTCCGCGGTCACCGCGGAGCCGTCCTGGGGTCGGACGACGATGCCGAGCGCGGCCAGGCCCGCGGCCACCTCCGCGTTCTTGCCCTGGTCGAAGGAGCGGTCGGAGCCCTGCACGACGTGGCCGCGGGCCCGCATGAGCCGGGCCAGCGGGTTCATCCCGACGCCCGCGATGCCCGAGAAGTGGTAGCGCACACTTCATCCTGCCACGAATCGCCGATCGAATAATCCGGTGGATTTTCGCCCACCCTGCCAGGGCGAAGCGCCCGATGCCACCGTCTAACTCATTGATATAGCGTTCCGTTGTCCTGGCATCGCGCTTGCGAAGGGTCGTCGCCCGAGGGAGGACGCCATGAACATCGCCGAAGCGGAGGCCGTCGTCGTGAAGGGTCGTTTCCGCGGCTCCCCCAAGACCGCGAGCGGCGGGTACATCGCCGGCCTGCTCGGGCAGCACCTGGATGGGCCGGCGCGCGTGAGCCTCGACGCCTCGATCCCGGTGGATCACGCCTTCGGCGTCGAGCGGCTCGCGGATGGCCGCGTGGTGCTCTCCGACGGGGCCGCGGTGCTGGCCCACGCGGAGCCGGCGGTGCTCCAGCTCGAGCCGCCCACGCCCCCGTCGTTCGCGGAGGCGCAGTGGGCCTCCGAGCGGTACCTCGGATTCACCGAGCACGCCGCCCCCGAGTGCTTCGTCTGCGGGCCGGCGCGCGAGTGGGGGGACGGGCTCGCGATCTTCCCGGGCCCGCTCCCGGGCCGGCACCTGGTGGCGGCGCCGTGGGCGCCCGATCCCACGCTCTTCGACAGGCGCGGCACGGTGCGTCCCGAGTTCGTGTGGGCCGCGCTCGATTGCCCGAGCAGCTTCGCGCTGCTCGAAGCCTTCGGACGCCGCAAGGCGGCGCTGAGCCAGCTCACCGTCCACCTGATCCGCCCGCTCCAGGTCGGCGCGCGGTGGATCGTGATGGGCTGGCCCTTCGCGGCGGATGGACGCAACCTGCTCGGCGCGTCCGCGATCGTCTCGGAGACGGGCGAGCTGCACGCGCTCGCCTCCGCGGTGCTGGTCTGCGCGGACTGACTCGGGCCTAGGCGGCCGGGCGGCGGCGGACGAGCTGCATGCTCGTCATGGTGAGCACCGGCTCGCCGCGGTGGTTGATCGTGGTCCAGTGCAGCCGCACGATGCCGCGGTCCGGCTTCGTCGCCGACGGCCGCTGATCCAGCACCTGCACCGTCGCGCGCAGGGTATCCCCGGGACGGACCGGTCTCAGCCAGCGCACCTCGTCCACTCCCGGGGATCCGAGACTGCATGTGGCCAGCGCGCGGGTCTGGGCGAAGAGCCGGAACGTGAGCGCCATCGTGTGGAAGCCGCTCGCGATCAGGCCTTCGTAGATCGACGTCTTGGCGGCCTCGACGTTGACATGGAACGGCTGCGGGTCGAAGGACATCGCGAAGTCGATGATCTGGGCCTCGGTGACCGTGATGCCCTCGGTGCGG
Source organism: Candidatus Methylomirabilota bacterium (assembly GCA_035260865.1). Classification (GTDB taxonomy): domain Bacteria; phylum Methylomirabilota; class Methylomirabilia; order Rokubacteriales; family CSP1-6; genus CAMLFJ01. Next base: position 5,697 of record DATFUK010000149.1, read on the forward strand.
AACTCCCGTCCCGGTGTGAAGTCCTCGAAGTAGATGTCGGCCGCGATCATCGGCGCTCCTCCGGTGGCTCGGCCCCCACGCGGTCGACGATCAGCCGGTAGTGCTCCGGCCGCCGGTGGCGGGCGAAATTGAAGATCGTGTCCTTGTAGGGGCGCGTGAGGTCGAGATCGCAGCGCGCGCTGATGAGCTCGTCGCCGAGGGTCGCAGCCTGGGCCACGATCTCCCCGGACGGGGCGATGATCGCGCTCTGGCCGATCAGGTCGCAGCCTTCTTCGCGCCCGCACTTGGCCACCCCGACCACCCAGGTGGCGTTCTGGTAGGCCCCGGCCTGCATCACCAGGTGATTGTGGAAGGGGCCGAGCGCGTCCTGCTCCGGCGCGGGCGGATTGTGGGCCGGTGTGTTGTAGCCGAGGAGGATCATCTCGACGCCCTGCAAGCCCATCACCCGATAGGTCTCCGGCCAGCGGCGGTCGTTGCAGATGCACATGCCGAGCACGCCGCCCAGCGCGCGCCAGACCGGGAAGCCGAGATCGCCCACGTCGAAGTAGCGCTTCTCCAGGTGCTGGAACGGGCGCCACGGCTCGTGCTCGGCGTGGCCGGGCAGATGGACCTTGCGGTACTTGCCCACGATATGCCCGGCGCGGTCCACCAGGATCGAGGTGTTGTAGCGCCGGAGGGCGCCCGCCTCCCGGATCAGCTCGGCGTAGCCCAGGCAGAACGCCATCCCGAGCCGCGCCGCCTCGTCGAAGAGCGGGCGCGTCTCGGGACCGGGCATCTCTCGCTCGAAGAAGGCGTCGATCTCGGCCCGATCCTCCATCCACCAGCGTGGGAAGAAGGTGGTCAGCGCGAGCTCGGGAAAGACCACCAGGTCGCAGCCGCGCCCCTGGGCCTGCCCGAGCAGATCCAGGAGGCGCTTGACGACCAGGCCGCGGCTCTCGCTCCGCGCGATGGGCCCGAGCTGAGCGGCCCCGACCGTGATGACGCGGGCCATCCCGCCGCGATCAGGCGAGACTGGCGAGCTTGGCCTGGATCTGCGTCTTCGGCACTGCCCCCACCACCTGGTCGCGGACCTTGCCGTCCTTCACGAACAGGATGGTCGGAATCGACCGGATGCCGTAGCGGGCCGCGAGGCCCGGGTTCTCGTCAACGTTCACCTTCGCCAGGGACACCGTGCCGCCAGAGTTCTTGGCCAGATCTTCCAGGACCGGTCCGATCGCCCGGCAGGGGCCGCACCATTCCGCCCAGAAATCCACCATCATCACGCCGTCAGCGGCCACCAGCGCCTCGTCGTAGTTGCGCTCGTCGAGGTGTTGGAGCCATTCCTTTTCGTTGGTCATCGCTCTGTCCTCCCGCCGTTTAGATGGTCCGACCAGGTCCGGCGATGCTCGGGGCCGGACCGGCTCCCAGAGTAAGATGGGAGGGCTGCCGATGCCCCCGATCCGGCTCGATCATATCGCGATTGCCTTGCCGCGCATCGCCGATGCTCCCTCCGTCCTGGTGGCGGTGCTGGGCGGGGTGCCGGAACGGATGCGGCCCGCCGGCGCCTTCCGGTGGGCGAGCTGGACCTTCGCGGGTGGGGGGCGGATCGAGATCCTGGAGCCCACGGGCGCGGACGGCTTTCTCCACCGGTTCCTCGCCGCCCATGGCCCCGGCGTCCATCACGTCACGTTCAAGGTGCCGGACCTGGATGCGATCTGCCGGAGGGCCGAGCGACACGGCTACGGCATCGTCGGCCGTGAGGAGTCCGACCCCACGTGGAGGGAAGCCTTCCTTCACCCGAAGCAGGCGCTCGGCATCGTCGTGCAGCTCACCGAGGCGGAGGCGGCGCCCCCCGATGATCCGGGCGACCTCCCACCGGGGCTGCCCGGCGCCCCACCGCCGGTGCGGATCCTGGGCCTGCGCATGCGCGCGCACTCCCGCGAGCGCGCGCTCACGCAGTGGCGCGACATTCTCCGGGCCGAGGTGGACGAGGGGGACGTGCTCACCTTCCGCTGGCCCGATTCACCGATGCGAATTCTCGTGGAGGTCGATCCCACCGCCGCGGAGGGTCCGCTCGCCATCGAGCTCGTGAGCGAGCGTGGCCTCGGGGGCCTGGACGCGGCGAGCACCCGACTGGGCATCCGGCTCGCGCACCGGTCTGGCATCTAAGGAGGAACGCCGATGGACGTCGTCACGACCGATCTCCGGACCCTGCTGATCGGCCTGGCCGGATCCACCGCCCAGACCGCCGGCCGTGTGGCCCTCGTGCTGGTCGCCGGGTACTTCGGCGCCCGCGTCCTGCGTACGCTGCTCGGCCAGCTCGAGCGCTTCCTCGTCACGGCGGGCGAGCGGACCGGCGCGCTCCCCGGCGTGACCCGCTCACGCGTGGCCACGCTCACGAGCGTGCTGCGCACCCTGGCCCTGGTCACGCTCTGGTCGTTGGTCGTGGTCATCTGCCTGTCGCAGCTCGGCTTCGACGTGCGACCCATCCTGGCCGGGGCGGGCATCGTCGGCCTGGCGGTGGGCTTCGGCGCGCAGAACCTGGTGCGCGACGTCATCGCCGGGTTCTTTCTCGTCCTCGAGGACCAGGTCCGGGTGGGCGACGTGGCGGTGGTCAACGGCACCGGCGGCCTCGTCGAAACCGTGACCTTTCGCACCATCGTGCTGCGCGACCTCGCGGGCACCGTGCACATCTTCCCCAACGGCAGCGTGACCACGCTCGCCAACATGACCAAGGACTGGTCGGGCTACGTGGTGGACGTGGAGGTGGGCTACCGTGAGGATCCCGACCGGATCGTCGCCTTGATGCGGCGGGTCGCCGAGGAGCTGCGACAGGACCCCGCCCACGGCCCGTCGATCATCGAGCCCATCGAGATCTTCGGGGTGGACGCCTTCAAGGAATCGAGTGTGGTGATCAAGGCCCGCCTCAAGACGCGGCCCATCCAGCAGTGGACGGTGGGACGCGAGTACCGGCGGCGCCTCCTCCTGGCTTTCGCGGCCGAGAACATCGACGTGCCGGCCACCCGGGTCGTCCAGGTCGGCGACGCCGGCAAGCCCTTCTCGGTCGCCCTGATGCAGGGCGCGGCCCCACTGCCGCGCTGAGGCGCAACGCGATGACAGTGACCGTCACCAGGACGTTCGGACCTACTCGCAACGTACTGATTTAGCAGGCGTCGATCGTGGTCCAGTTTTTGAACTCCTGGAGGGTCCTGGCGGGAGGGCCACGATCGAATGAACCTTGGCGGGCTGGAACGGGTGTTCTCGAGCGATCTGGCGGTTGACCTGGGCACGTCCAACACCCGGCTCTACGTCCGGGGCCAGGGCGTGGTCCTCGACGAGCCGTCGGTGGTGGCGGTGGACATGAACGGCGCCGTGCAGGCCGTGGGGAACGACGCCAAGGCCATGCTCGGGCGGGCCCCGGGGTCGGTGCAGGTCGTCCGGCCCCTCCGGCACGGTGTGATCGCCGACTTCGATCGCACCCAGAAGATGTTCCGCTACTTCATCAACAAGACCCGCCGACGCTGGAGCTTCGTGCAGCCACGTCTCGTGATCATCACCCCGGCGGGCATCACCCAGGTCGAGCGGCGGGCGGTGCGCGACGCGGCCCAGCAGGCCGGGGCGCGCGAGGTCTATCTCGTGCAGGCGTCCATGGCGGCGGCCCTCGGCGCGGGCCTGCCGGTGGAGCAGCCCGGCGCGAGCATGATCGTGGACGTGGGCGGTGGCACCACCGAGGTCGCGGTGATGTCGCTGTGCGGGATCGTGTACTCGGAGTCCTTGCGCGTCGCGGGCGACGAGATGAACCAGGCGATCATCCACTACCTTCGCCGCGCCTACGATCTCCTCGTCGGGGAGCGCCGCGCCGAGGCGGCCAAGATCCGCCTGGGCTCCGCCTATCCCAAGGGCGACGACCAGGAGCCGATGGAAGTGCAGGGCCGCGACCTGCTCGACGGCTTGCCGAAGACGGTCGTGGTGACCGCTCTGGAGGTCCGCGAGGCCCTGCGCGAGCCGGTCGCCGACATCATCACCGCGGTGCGCGCCTGCCTCGAGCACACCCCGCCCGAGCTGGCCGCCGACATCAGCGACAACGGCATCGTGCTCACGGGCGGCGGCGCGCTCCTGCGCGGACTGGACGCGCTCCTGCACCACGAGACCGGACTCAGCATCCGCGTGACCGAGGATCCACTCACCTGCGTCGCGCGCGGCGCCGGCACCATCCTGGATCAGCTCGGCATCCTGAAGCGCGTCGCGATTCCCGCCTAGCTCCCGCCGGTTGCCGCCGGCCTCGGCCGGAGATACGCTCGGGGCGATGTCCACGCCCCGAGAAGCCGGCCGATGATCCAGGACCGCTACGGGCTCTCGCTCTCGACGTCGTCCGCCGCCGCGGGCCGGGCCTATGTGGAGGGGGTGGACGGGCTCCTCGCGGCCCGCGCGGCTCCCGAGGCGTGCTTCGACCGCGCGATCGCCGCGGATCCGGACTTCGCCCTGGCCCACATCGGCCAGGCCCGGGCCCTCCAGCTCCTCGGTCGCGGCGCCCTCGCCCAGGCGGCCGCGGCGCGGGCGCGCGCGCTCGGCGCGGCCCTCGACCGGCGGGAGCGGCAGCACGTCGAGGCCCTCGCGCTCGCGGTCGGCGGGCAGGGGGCGCGCGGGCTCACCCTCATCCGCGCGCACCTCGGCGAGTTCCCGCGCGACGTGATGGCGCTCGCCGCGGCCAACGGCATCTACGGGCTCATCGGCTTCAGCGGGAGCCAGGAGCGCAACGACGAGATGCTGGCGCTGCTGGATTCGGTCGCGCCCGCGTACGGTGACGACTGGTGGTTCCTCGGCGCGCACGGCTTCGCGCGGACGGAGGCGCTCGGCTGGAAGGCCGGCGCGCCGCTCATCGAGCGGTCGCTCACGCTCGCGCCCCGCAACGCCCACGCCGCGCACGCCTGGGCCCACGTGTGCTACGAGAGGGGCGACGATCGGGACGGGGCGCGCTTCGTCGCGGGCTGGCTGCCCGAGTATCCGAAGACGGGGTCGCTTCACTGCCACCTCTCGTGGCACCGGGCCATGTTCGAGCTGGGGCTCGGCCGCCCCGAGGCCGCGCTCGCCCTCTTCGAGGCCGACATCCGGCCCGGCGCGTCCCAGTGCGCGCCCTTCTCGACCCTGGTGGATTCCGCCTCGCTGCTGTGGCGCCGCGAGCTCGCGGGCGCGCCGCCCGGGCCGGAGGCATGGAGCGCGGTGGCGCAGCACGCCCGCGGGTCGTTCCCCGCGATCGGGATCTCCTTCGCCGACGTGCACTGCGCGGTGGCGCTGGCCGCCGCGGGCGATCGCGAGGGGCTGGCGCGCTGGGTGGCGCTGCTCCGCGAGGGGCTCGCGCAGGGCCGGGTCCCCGCCGGCGAGGTCGTGCCCACCGTGGCCGAGGCGATGCACGCGTTCGCGGAGGGCCGGTACGAGGACGCGATCCGCGCCCTCGCGCCGGTCGTCGACCAGCTCGTGCGCGTCGGCGGGAGCTGGGCGCAGCGCGATCTCTTCGAGCACACCCTGCTCGCCGCGTATCTGCGCGCCGGGCGCGCCGACGAGGCCCGGGCGCTGCTCGCCCGTCGCGTCGATCGCCAGCCGTCGGTTCCGGTGGCGGGGGCGTGATGGCGGAGGCCATTCGCGAGTACCGCTACGAGGTGGATCGCGACGGCCGGATCTTCCACGACGGCACCGAGATCATCGACCCGGCGGTGCTCCGCTTCTTCCTGCGGGCGATGGCCCGGACCGACGAGGGACGCTATCTCGTGCTCTGCCAGGGGGAGCGGAACTGGTTCGAGGCGCCGGACACCCCGTTCGTGATCCAGCGGCTGCGCCTGAACATCGAGGGCGGGCTCCTCCAGGCGGTCGAGCTGTGCTTTCCCGGTGACTATCGCGAGCCGCTCGATCCGAGCACGCTCGAGGCCGAGCGCGACCTGCTCTTCTGCCGCGTACGCGGCGGCGCCTTCCGGGCGCGCTTCGGCCGGGTGGCGGTGCAGCAGCTCGCCCCGTTCCTCGCCGACGCGGGGGAGGGCTCGGTCCTGGTCCTGGGCGGTGCTCGTCATCCGGTGCGAAGCGGCGTCTCTCCCTCGAATCGCTCGTCTCCTTGACATCGTCGAGGTGCTCTGCTCCGCTGTGCGGGCGGACGATCTCCTGGGCGATGCTCGTGTTCGTCGCGGTCGCTTTCGGCGGGGCCGCTTGCGGAAGAAACGTGGCCATCCGCGACGAGACCACCGGAGGACGGCGGGCCGCCGTCTCGGGGGACGCGGCGTCACGGCCCGATGAGTCGGTGGCCGAGCCCGCGACCTTCCATTCGCTCGGTGTGCGCTGGGCGGTGCGCGGGGACGCCAACTCCGACGCGGTCATCGAGGTGCGCTATCGGCGGTCCGCCGAGACGGCTTGGCGGGAAGGACTGCCTCTCGTCCGGACCGATCCGGGATCCGTCTCCGACGAGAATCGGGTGTCGGGCGGGTGGCTCTTCGCGGGAAGCATCGTGGATCTCGCTCCGGACACCGAGTACGAGGTGTTGCTCACGCTGACCGATCCGGACGGGGGCAGCACCCAGCGAACGCTCCGCATGAAGACCGGCGCCGAGCCCCGGGAGCCGGCCGGGATGCGTGTGCGCCACGTGGTGCCGGCGAGCGCCACGGACCGCGCATCCGGCACGGGCACGGAGAGCGATCCCTTCCGCGGTCTCCGGAGCGCGCAGGCCGCGGCACAGCCGGGCGATCTGTTCCTCGTACACGCGGGCGTTTATCGCGAGGGCACGTGGACGATCGACCATCACGGCACGCCCGCGCGGCCGATCATCTACCGGGGGGCCGGGGACGGGGAGACGATCCTCGACGGAAATGAGGGCGAGCGCCTCGTGAGCGCCACTGGCATCCGGCACGTATGGCTGGAGCGCCTCACCCTGCGGCGCGCCCGATACCTCTTCGTCGGACACTCGGGCTCCCACTTCGTCATCCGCCGATGCCGACTCGAGGTGGTGTTGACCGGTATCACCGCGATCAACGGAGGCTACACGCAATCGCGCGGGTTCGTCATCACCGACAACGTGATCGAAGGGCCCACCCGGTGGCCTCGCAGCCGGGGCATCGAGGACGTCAACGGCGTGACCATCACCGGCGCGGGGCACGTGGTGGCCTACAACCGAATGAGCGGTCTCGCGGACGGGATCCACGGAAGCAGCCACGGCCGCCTGTCGGCCAGCGACATCCACAACAACGACATCGAAGCCTCCACCGACGACGGGATCGAGGGCGACGAGGCCGACACCAACGTTCGGATCTTCCGGAACCGCATCACCAACGCATTTTCCGGCATCAGCGCTCAGCCCGCCAACGGGGGGCCCCTCTATGTGTTCCGCAATGCGATCTACAACGTGCTCTACTCTCCCTTCAAGCTCCACAACGACACCTCCGGGGTGGTGATCTTCCACAACACGTCGGTCGCGGATGGTATCCCCTGGCACATCGAGCCGGGCGGCGAAACCGTGAAGGACGTGACGACGCGCAACAATCTCTTCATCGGGAGCAACGGCCCGGCGCTCCGGTCGACCGGGGAGATGATTCGCTGCGATTTCGACCGCGACGGTTACGGGGTGCCGGGCGGGACGGGTCCTCTGGCCGGGATCTTCAACGTCTTCGCGGAATGGAACGGTCGGACGTATTCGACGCCCGATGCCGCGCAGCGCTCGGGCGCGCTCTACCGGCGACACGGCGCCGTCCTCGTCAACGCCCGCGGCAACTTCGCCAGCGGAGTCGGGATCCCCGGCAATCGCAGCACCCGCTTCCCCGGGGACAAGATCGACCTCCGTCTCGACCCGGCTTCCCGGGCGGTGGACGCCGGGATCGTGTTACCCAACTTCAGCGATGGGTTCTCCGGCAAGGCGCCCGATCTCGGCTGTTGCGAGCTCGGACAGCCGCTGCCCCACTACGGTCCACGGCCCTGACGGGAGCCGGGGAGCGAAACCTTCGAGGAGCGATCATGGCTGACCGAGTCGGATTCATCGGGCTGGGCACGATGGGCATGCCGATGGCGACCAACCTGGCCAAGGGGGGTGTGCCACTGGTGCTGCACGATGCGAGCCCGGCCGCCCTCGCCGCCGCCGCGAAGCTCCCGGGAGCCCTCGCGGCCGCCTCGGTCGCCGAGGTGGCGGCCCAGGCCGCGGTGCTCTTCACCTGTCTGCCCAACGACGCGATCGTGCGCGAGGTCTACCTCGGACCGGGCGGCATCGGCGCGGCCGCGCGCGCGGGGTTGATCACGTGCGACTGCTCCACGGTGAGCCCCGAGGTGACGGTCGCGGTGCACGCCGGGCTCAAGGGTCGCGGCGTCGATCACATGGACACGCCCATGCTCGGCTCGCAGCCGCAGGCGGTGGAGGGGCAGATCTTCTTCATCGTGGGCGGCGAGAAGGCGCGGCTGTCGACCATCGCGCCCTATCTCGAGATCATGGGCAAGATGCACATGTACGTGGGCGGTCCGAGCATGGCCAATCGCGTGAAGCTGATCCACAACGGGCTCGCCGCGGTCACCTCGGTGGCGGTGGCGGAAGCGCTCGCGGTCTGCGTGCAGGCCGGGGTCGATCCGAACACCTTCTACGACGTGGTGCGCAACGGCGGAGGCATGGCCTACGGCACCTACTTCGACCGGCGCGCCAAGCGCATCTTCGAGGGCGAGTTCTCGCCGACCTTCATGCTCGAGCTGATGCGGAAGGACGCGATGCTCGCGCTGGCCCTGGCCAAGTCCGTGCAGGTGCCCGCGCCGATGCTGGAGGAGACCAAGCGCACCTACGACGAGGCGGTGGACAGCGGCTGGGGCCGCGAGGACTTCTCGGCGGTCACCCACGTCGTGGAGAAGCGGATCGGGCGCCGGCTGTCGGGACGGTAGCGCGGCCGCCCGCCGGGTAGTAGGATGAGCGCCCGGTCCCGCGTTCGGGCGCCGGATCCACTCACCGCCGGCGACCAGGAGGTCTCCGATGCCGCTCGTCGAGCCGGGACGCAAGGCACCCGCGTTCTCGCTGCCGGACCAGGAAGGCCGGACGCATTCGCTGAAGGACTACGCGGGCCGTCCGGTGATCGTGTACTTCTACCCGAAGGACGATACCCCGGGCTGCACCAAGGAGGCCTGCGCCTTCCGCGACGCCCTGCCCGGGTTCAAGAAGGGCAAGGCGGCCGTCCTCGGGGTGAGCGTGCTGGACACCGCGAGCAAGGCCAAGTTCGCCCGCAAGCACAAGCTCACCTTTCCGCTGCTGGCCGATCCGGAGCACGAGACGGCCGACCGCTTCGGGGCGTGGCAGAGGAAGAGCCTCTACGGGCGCACCTACATGGGAGTGGCCCGGATGACCTACCTCATCGGGCCCGACGGCAAGGTGGTCCGCCGATGGGACAACGTGAAGGTGGACGGTCACGCCGCCGACGTGCTCCGCGCGGTCGACGAGCTCTGAGCGGACGGTGACCGCCGTCATCGTCGGAGCCTACGCGGACGCGGCGACCGCGATCGCCGCGCTCGCGACCGCGGGCGGCAAGCGCTCCGCCGCGGTCCTGCCCCGGGCCGCGGTGGACGACGAGGCGCGCGTGCGGCTTCGCCAGGCGCAGGTCGAATGTCTCAGCACCCTCGACGGCGGTGATCTGACCGCGGCCCGCGGGCTGGCCACCGCGCTCGCGGAGGCCGAAGGCTGGGAGCGGGCCGATGGCGCGTCGTCGCCGGCGGGGCCGAGCGAGCCGGGCGACGTGATCGGGTGGTACGAGGTACGCATCGGCAGCGGGGCCCTCACCACCGACCGGCCGATCACCCGGCTGCACGGCTCGCGGCGCTACATCGCCTCGTTCAACTTGCTGGGGCAGGCGCGGCTCAACCAGGCGTGCGGTGACCTGCTCTACCGCGGGCTCACGGACGCGGGCGTGGCGCTCGGTGAGGTCTTCGACGTGGTGGTCTGCTCGGAGTCCAAGGCGGTCGGCATGGCCCAGGTGGTGGTGGAGTGCTTCGGCCAGGACCGCTACGTCGTGCTGAGAAAGGGTGTCAAGAACTACATGCCGCGCCATCCGCGCGAGCCGCTGGTGGAGGAAGCCAGCAGCATCACCACCGCGGGCGCGCAGGCGCTGGTGCTGGATCCGCTGGACCGCCCGCTGCTCGAGGGGCGCCGAGTGTTGCTGGTGGATGACGTGGTCGCCACCGGCGGCACCGCCCGCGCGGCCTGCCGGCTGCTGGAGCGCGCCGGTGCCCGCGTCACCGCCGCCGCGACGGTGCTGCTGAAAGGCCCCGAGCCCGACCTGCCGCGCCTGCTCGTCCTGGCGCGGCCGCTGCTGTGATCGCCGTTCAACCCCGACAAGGAGCGTGACGATGGGCACCATGACGACTCTCACCGCAGAAGACGGACACCGGCTGTCGGCTTACCGCGCGGCCCCGGGCGGCACGCCCATGGGCGGTCTCGTGGTCGTGCAGGAGATCTTCGGGGTCAACCATCACATCCAGAGCATCTGCGACCGCTTCGCGGCCGACGGCTACCTGGCCCTGGCCCCCGCCATCTTCGATCGCGTGGAGCCCGGCATCAGCCTCGGCTACACCGCCGACGACATCGAGCAGGGCCGCTCCATCCGCGGCAAGGTGGACATCGCCGACATGGTTCGCGACGTGAGGGCTGCGGTGGAAGCGCTCAAGGCCGAAGGCCAGAGCGTGGGCGTGGTGGGTTACTGCCTGGGCGGCACCCTCGCGTGGCTGGCGTGCACGCGCATCGACGGCGTCAAGGCGGCGGTGGGCTACTACGGTGGCGGCATCGCGGAGACCGCGAGCGAGACGCCGCGCTGCCCGGTGCTGCTGCACTTCGGCGAGACCGACCAGGGGATTCCGCCCGAGCACTGGGCCCGCATCCGGGCCGCGCATCCCGAGGTGCCCCTGCACACGTACCCGGCGGGCCACGGGTTCAGCTGCGACGAGCGGGGAAGCTTCCACGAGCCCAGCGCCAAGCTTGCTCGTCAGCGCACGCTGGGGTTCTTCCAGGCGCTGCTCTAGACGGGGCGGTCGGGGCGGGGGTGGCCCGCGCCGCCCCCGCCCGACCGTCTAGGCGCCGGGTCCAATCGAGCGGAGGGCGCTGCTGAAGGCTACCTCCACCTGCTCGCGCATCCAGGACCATTCCCAGAGCACGTCGCCCTTGCAGACCGCGCAGTACGACGGCTCCTCCGGACGAACCGTCGACAGCAGCGGCAGCCCGCAGGCCGGGCAGCGCTCCCCGGGGAAGCCCACGGCGGCTTGCCGGGCCTTCGGCAGAAGGGTGGCCAGCCGGGCGCGCCTCTCCACCGCGGTCGTCTCACCGCGCTCCGTGTAGAGCCAGTCCGGCACCTTGAGCTCGGACGGATCCCAGAGGACGGCGCCGTCCTCGCCGCTCAGGGGCTCCGCGGTGCGCGGGTCGAGGTAGTCCTGGAGGCGCAGGGTGATGTACTGCAGCAGCGGCTTGCCGCTGTAGACCAGCTGGGCGTCCCGATCGTTGTGGCCCTGGATCGCCCGATCCAGGCGCTGGGCGAACTGCTCGATGAACGTGAACCGCGCCTTTTCCTTCTTTTCCTGGATGGCCGCAGACACCGAGCGGACCCCGTCGCGCACGGACCGAATCAGCTCGACGTCGCCGGACCTCAACAGATGTTTGGCATCCTTCACGAGGTCCTCGCCGACGCTCATGAGGGTGGACGCCTGGGCCGCGGTCAAATAGGGGGACGTCCCCGTATTTCCTCGGGGCCTCAGCTTGCACATCTCGGCCGCGACGAGGGCACGCTGGGAGGTCGTGAGATGCCGCCGGTGGAAGTTCCGGCCCAGGACCATCTGGGCGGCCGCCCGTGGATTGCCCTCGAACCGGACCACCCGCGGGTCGCGGCCCAGCTCCAGGCAGGCACGGTAGCGGTGCAGCCCGTCGAGGATCTTGCCCTCGTACAGGATGATCGCCTCTTGCTGGCCCTGGTCGCGAATGTCCTCCTTGAAGGCCGCGAACTCGGGCTCGCTCATGGGCGGGAATACCAGGGCAAGCTCGTGGGCATCGTAGCTGGTCATGGCGGCGTGTCCTCCAGGCCTCCAGCATAGAAGCCCGGAATTTATCGGGAAATCCCCCCAGGAGGGGCGGGTGCCCGGCTTGACCGCGCCCCGGATCCGGCTATCCTGCGACGGCAGGGCCGCCTGATTCCAGCTTCGTACCCGGGAGGGAGCCATCGACGAGGCAGTCGACATCATCGTGTCGAAGTACACGTGCGCCGTCCGCCCCGAGTGGATCGACAACAACGGGCACATGAACATGGGTTATTACGTCGTCGTCTTCGACCTGGCCACCGACGAGTGGATGCGAGTCATCGGTCTCGACGCCGCGCATCGCCAAGCGCGCGAGGTGACCACGTTCTGCCTCGAGGCCCACGTGACCTACCATCGCGAGGTGCGGGAAGGCGACCCCTTGCGATTCACCACGCGGCTCCTGGCCCACGACGCCAAGCGCGTGCACTACATCCACGAGATGTTTCACGGCGAGGCCGGCTATCTCGCCGCCACCAACGAGCTGATGTCGCTGCACGTGAGCCAGGCGACGCGACGGGGTGCCCCCATGG
>DATFUK010000150.1:0-3356 GCA_035260865.1 Candidatus Methylomirabilota bacterium
GGAGCAGGTTGCTGTCGCCGAGCCCGCCGCTCACCGTGATCTCGGGCCCGTTGGCGAGGAGGCGCGGACCCGGGAACCGGCCCGCTTCGATCTCCCGCTTGACCACCACGTCCAGGCGCGGCTTGGCCGCGGCGGCGGAGAGCGCGCTCGTGTAGCCCGCGTCGAGCATGGTGCGCGCGTTGCGGAGGGTGGCGAGCAGGTGCTCCTCGGGCGGCAGGCGCGTCATCTCGTACGAGGTGATGTCGGCGAAGCTCAGGTGGGCGTGCGGCTCGATGAGGCCGGGCATCAGCGTGGCGCCCCGGCCGTCGATGACGCGCTCCTCGGGGCGCGCCGCCATCGGACCCGCCGCCACCTCGCCGATCCGGTTGCCCTCCACGCGCACCGCTCCCGCGAACGGCTCGCGGCCGGTGCCGTCCAGGATGCGCACGTTCGTGATCAGGTGGCCCGCCATCTCGGCGGGGATTCTAGCACCGCGTGGCGGCGGCGGCGATGGCATCGCTCTTGCGTCGAGGGTCTGGGCCCAGGAGGGGAGACCAATGCCGACCTATCTGATGAGCTGCACTCATTGCGCGTACGAGGTGGCGTTCCGGACCGAGCCGGACGCGAAAACCGAGGGAGTTCGGCACCTTCTGCAGTACCCCTCCCATGGGGTGAAGGTGACCCCGAGCGAGGACGCCATGATCCGGGACGAGGAAAGAGTTACCGCGTAGCTCTGTAAATTATAGGTACTGACCGGGCTCCCGGGGGGACCCGTCGGGAGCCGGAGGCAGCCCGCGGCGGCGGCGCATCTCCTCGATCTCGGCGCGCGCCTGCATGTGCTGGCTCCAGAGAGCGGCCTGGATGCCCTGGAACAGCCCCTCCAGCCAGCCGACGAGCTGGGCCTGGGCCAGCCGGATCTCCGATTCGCTCGAGTTGCTGTCGAGCGGGATCGTGAGGGTATCGAGCTCGTCCTGCAGCTCCTTCGACACGCCTTCCTTGAGACCGGTGAGCGCCCGCGCGTAGACCTCCCGCACCCGCCGGCGGCCGGCCTCGTCCGGCTTCGACTGGCGCACGTCCTCGAGCATCTCGCGGATCATCGCGGCGATGCGGATCAGCTTGGCCGGCTGCTCGATGGCCGGCCCCTGCGGCACCGCGGCGGGCAGCACTTCGGGATGCGTGTCGTCCATGGGCGGCTCGGAGTTGGTCGGCATGCCCTCGATGCTATCACGCGTGTCTCGACCGAGCAGGTCCCGCGCCCGGTCGAATCAACACGGTAAGGGCTTCCAGCCGGGGCCCGCCTCGGCCCGACAAGCGCTTGATCTCGTGAGCATCCGCCGCGGGCACGGCCCTTGCGAGCACGTGCTGACGAGACCACGAACGAGGAGGCGGCGATGACTCGATGGCTCGTGATGGGCGCGTTGATGCTGGGGTCGGTGGCGGGGCCGGCGTCTCCCGCGCTCGCCGCGATGGCGGCGATCACCACGGTGGCGCCGGTCGGGGACGATCCGACGGAAGACGGCGTGAAGGCGGCGGCGCAGAGCGCGCTGGGCCGCGCGGTGCGCGGGGCTCAGGCGATGGGGCTCTCCGACGTCACGCTCAAGAGCATCCGGATGGTGCCGGGCACCGGGGTGGTCGTCGAGATCCTCGCGACCGACTCCGAGCCGTCGCTGGAAGAGTCCGCGTCCGTGCCGCCGGCGCCGGCGGGGCCGGAGGCGCCCCGCATCTAGCCCTTCTTGGCGGGCTTCTCCGCGACCGGGTAGCCCTTCTTCTTCCACTCCGCGAAGCCGCCGTCCATCTCGACGACGGCCTCGAGGCCCATCTGCTGGGCCACGTCGGTGGCGAGAGCCGAGCGCCACGCGCCGTTGCAGTAGAAGACGAACTCCTTGTCGGCCGCGAAGACGTCCTTGTGGTACGGGCTGTCCGGGTCCACCCAGAACTCGAGCATGCCGCGCGGGCAGTGGAAGGCGCCCGGGATCATGCCCTCGCGCTCCAGCTCGCGCACGTCCCGGAGATCCACGAACACCACCCGATCGCTCCCGAGCCGGCTCTTGGCCTCCTCGAGGCTGATGGTCTTGATGCGGGACTTGGCCTCGCTCACCATCTGCTGGAATCCCTTGCGCGGGCTCTTCATGGTCGCTCCTCGGTCAGACTTCCAGGTTCTCTTTGCGCACCGCCGCGTTGGCGGCCAGGTCGGCGGGCGTCCCGTCGAACACGATGTGCCCGTGGCCCATCACGTACACGCGGTGCGAGATCTTGAGCGCGATGGTGAGCTTCTGCTCCACCAGGAGGATCGAGACTCCGCGACTCGCGATCTCGTCGAGGAAGCGGCCCACCTGGGTCACCAGCATCGGGGCGAGCCCCTCGGTGGGCTCGTCGATGATGACGAGCTCGGGGTCGCCCATGAGGGTGCGGCCCATGGTCAGCATCTGCTGCTCACCGCCCGACAGGACGCCGGCCAGGTTGTCCTGCCGCTCGCGCAGGTGCGGGAACAGCGCGAACATGTCGTCGAACGACCAGCGGCCGAACCGCCCCGCGCGCTTCTGGCCGAGCTCGAGGTTCTGGCGCACGGTCAGGGTGGGGAAGACCTGGCGGTCCTCCGGCACGTAGCCGATCCCCGCGTGGGCGATCTGGTCGGGGCGCAGGCCGACCAGGCTCTTGCCCTTCCAGAGGATCTCGCCGACCGGCTCGACCAGTCCCATGATCGCCTTGCAGGTGGTGGAGCGGCCGACCCCGTTGCGGCCGAGCAGGCTCACGATCTCGCCGCCGCGCACCTCCAGGTTCACGCCCTGGAGGATGTGGCTCTTGCCGTAGTAGGCGTGGAGATCGCGGATCGTCAGCATGAGAAGGGCAGCATCAGGCGACCGGGACGCCCAGATACGCTTCCTGCACCGCGCGGCTGGCCCGGATCTCGGCGGGCGGGCCGGAGGCGATGACCTGGCCGTACACGAGCACGGTCACCACGTCGGCCACGTCGAAGACCACGCTCATGTCGTGCTCGACCATCACCAGCGTCTTCCCCGCGGTCACCCGCCGGATCAGGGCGACCGCGTGATCGGCCTCGCTCCGGCTCATCCCCGCGGTGGGCTCGTCGAGCAGGATGGTGTCGGCCCCGCCCGCGATCGTGATGCCGATCTCGAGGGCGCGCTGCTCCGCATAGGAGAGGAGGCCGGCGGGCACGTCGCGGCGCGCTTCCAGGTTCACGTCGGCGAGCAGGCGCGCGGCCGCGTCGTTGAGCTCGCGCTCGCCGCCCAGCAGGTGCCAGAACGAGTAGCGGTAGCCCCGCGACCACAGGAGCCCGCAGCGGATGTTCTCGAACACGGTCATGCGCGCGAAGATCGAGGTGACCTGGAAGCTGCGCGAGAGGCCGCGCCGGTTGA
>DATFUK010000151.1:0-7461 GCA_035260865.1 Candidatus Methylomirabilota bacterium
ATCTCGCGCGCGGCGTAGAGCTCGCGCAGCACCCCGAGCCCGCGCGCGTCGAGCTCGCGCGCCCCCTTGATCTTCATGTAAGCGTCGGGGTCGGCCGGCTTCTCGGGCACCGCCAGCGCGGCCAGCCCCGCGCATTCCTCCTCCACCCACTGCGCCCGCCCGATCGCGTGGAGGGCTTCCAGCAGGCGCTCCCGGAGCGGGATGAGGTGCAGCACGTCGTCGAGCGCGTAGGCCTCCTGCTCGGCGGTGAGCGGCCGCCGGGACCAGTCGTCCTTCTGGCGCGACTTCACCGCGGTGACGCCCAGGTACTGGGTGAGCAGTCCCTCGAGGCCGAGCGCGGGCGCGCCCAGGAACCGCGCGGCCACCGCGGTGTCGAAGAGCGAGGTCACCGTCACGCCGTAGAGCCGTTTGAGATAGGCCAGATCGTTGTCGGCGGCGTGCAGGACCTTGAGGGTGTCCGGATCGGCCAGCGCGCGCCCGAGCGGCGAGAGGTCGCGTAGCGCGAGCGGATCCACCAGGTGTCCCCGCCCGCGCGCGTCGGCGAGCTGCACCAGGCAGAGCTTGCCCGGATAGTGGTGCAGGCTGTCGGCCTCGGTGTCGATGGCCAGCGCCCCCGCGCCTTCGAGCTCGCGGGCCAGCGCTTGCAGGTCGTCCGGGGTCCGGATCCAGAGGGGAAGCGGCATGGTCGGCTCGGTTATACTACACCGTCGGCGACAGCACTCCGGAGGAGGAGGACGGCATGCAGATCGCGGGATCGGTCACGGTGATCACGGGCGGCGCCTCCGGTCTCGGCCGGGCGACCGCGGAGCGCCTGCACGGCGGCGGCGCGTCGGTGGTGCTG
The DNA here is from genome assembly GCA_035260865.1 of Candidatus Methylomirabilota bacterium. GTDB lineage: Bacteria > Methylomirabilota > Methylomirabilia > Rokubacteriales > CSP1-6 > CAMLFJ01. The sequence continues at coordinate 842 of DATFUK010000151.1, forward strand.
CTCGATCTCGCGAAGTCGCCGGGCGCCCAGGTCGCGGCCGCCCTCGGCGAGCGGGCCCTCTTCGCGCCCGCCGACGTCACCAATCCCGACGAGGTGACCGCGGGCCTCGAGGCGGCGGTCGCGCGCTTCGGGGCGGTCACCGCCCTCGTCAACTGCGCGGGCATCGGCACCGCGGACAAGACCTTCGGCAAGCGCGGGCCCGCCGACCTGGCCGGGTTCGCCCGCACCATCCAGGTGAACCTGATCGGCACCTTCAACTGCATCCGGCTCGCCGCCGCCCAGATGGCCAAGAACACCCCCAGCGCGGAGGGCGAGCGCGGCGTGGTGATCAACACCGCCTCGGTGGCCGCCTTCGACGGCCAGATCGGCCAGGCCGCCTACTCCGCGTCCAAGGGCGGCGTGGTCGGCATGACGCTGCCGATCGCCCGTGACCTGGCCGAGCTGGGCATCCGGGTGATGACGATCGCGCCGGGCCTCTTCGAGACGCCCATGCTCGCCGGCCTGCCCGAGCCCGCGCGGATCTCGCTGGGCAAGCAGGTCCCCTTCCCGCCCCGGCTCGGACGGCCGGTCGAGTACGCCGCCCTCGCGGCCCACATCATCGAGAATCCGATGCTCAACGGCGAAGTGATCCGCCTGGACGGCGCCATCCGCATGCAGCCTCGCTGAGAATAGGAGCGACCATGTACCATCCGCCGATCTTCTTCGATCCGCAGTTCACGCTAGGGGTGATGGCGGGCTGGCTGCTCCAGGCCGCGGGAGTCGGCGCGCTGCTGCTCGCCGGGCTCTGGTTCTCCATCGCGGGCGAGTGGCGCCGCGGCACTCCGGCGCCCATCGCCTTCCGGGCCCTCACGTATCTCGGGTTCGTGATGTTCCTGGGCGGGATCCTCTGGCAGTTCGTCGGCTACTTCAAGACCGGCACCCTCAGCTGGTAGTCAGGCAGTCGCGCACCTTCCGCATCAGCACGTCGGGCGTGAAGGGCTTCTGCAGCCACGCGGTCCAGCCCGCCTCACCGTCGATCCGTCGGTCCTCGCTCTCCGGGTAGCCCGACATGCAGAGCACGCGCAGCCCGGGGCGGTGCGCGCGCAGCTGCCGCGCCAGCTCCGGACCGCTGACTCCGGGCATCACCACGTCGGTGATCAGCAGATCGATCGGGCCCGGATGCGTCTGGGCGAGGCGGTTGGCGTCCGCCACGTCGAGCGCCTCCAGCACCTGCAAGCCGTTCATCTCGAGGACGTCGCGGGCGAGCGCGCGCACTTCTTCTTCGTCTTCCACGACGAGGATGGTGGGCGGGGGAGCCTCCGGCTCAGACATCGAGGGCGCGCGCCGCGATGGTCCGGGTTCGCACTGCGGGCAACGATGCGCGTCCAGGCGCACCCGCGTCTATGCGTACACGTACGTAATTTGAGGCGCGCCGCTCAGCCATCGACGGTGAGAATTCCACGCCCCACCGCGTAGCGGACCAGATCGCTCTGCCCGCGGAGCCGCAGCTTGCGCAGGAGGTTCGCCCGATGGACCTCGACGGTGCGCGGGCTGATGTTGAGGCGCGCTCCGATCTGCGCGCTCGTCTGCCCCTCCGCCGCGAGATGCAGGACCTCGCGCTCCCGCTGGGTCAGCGTGCGGTAGAGATCGAGTCCGGTGGGGACCGCGCGCTGCGCGTACGCCTCCACCATCTCCTCGGACAGCGGCGGGCTCAGGTGCCGGGAGCCGTCCGCGACCGCCCGGATGGCCCGCACCAGCTCCGCCGCGCTCGAGCCCTTGAGCACGTAGCCCGCGGCCCCGCTCTGGATGGCCTCGACGACGTAGGCCGGGTTCGCGTGCATGGAGAGCACGAGCGCGCGCGTGCGCGGCGAGATCCGGGCCACCCGTCGGATGATGTCGGGCGCGTTCAGCCCCGGCATCACGAAGTCGACCACGAGCACGTCGGGCTTCACGCGCTCCACGAGGTCGCCCACGTCGAGGCCGCTCGCCGCCTCGCCCACCACCTCCAGATCGGCCTCCGCGGCGAGGAGCGCGCGCAGGCCCTGCCGGACCACGTGATGATCCTCGGCCAGTACGATGCTGATCGTCTTCATGAGTCCCCGGCCCTTCGCAAGGACCCGTTGAGCGGGACCTCGGCGGTGAGCCGCACCCCGCGGCCCGGATGGGTTTCCACCGTCAGGTGGCCGTTCAGCAGGGCGGCCCGCTCGCGCAGCCCGGCGAGCCCGCCGCTCCGGCCGGCGCCCAGCACCGCGTCCGGATCGAAGCCGGCGCCGTGGTCCTCGACCTGCACGCCCAGCACGTCGTCGGTGGCCCACAGGCGCACCGTCACCTCGTCCACGTGGCCGTGGCGCGCCACGTTGGTCAGCGCCTCCTGGACGATCCGGTAAACGCCGGTCTCGGTCTCCGGGTCGAAGCGCCGGTCGAGGCCGCTGTGCTCGAGGAGGACGCGGATCTTGGTCTGGCTCATGTAACGCTCGATGTTGTCGAGCAGGGCGGGCAGCAGGCCCAGATCGTCCAGGATGCTCGGCCGCAGGTCGAGCGAGAGCGCGCGGATGCGCTCGAGCAGCTCCTGCACCAGGGCCTGCGCCTGCCCGAGGCGCTCGGCCAGCGCGGGCGACGGGGGCTCGGGCACGTCGAGGGTGAGGCGCAGCCCGGTGAGGAGCTGGCCGATCTCGTCGTGGAGCTCGCGGGCCAGGTGGCGACGCTCCGCCTCCTGCACCTCCATCAGGCGCCCGGAGAGCCCCTGCAGGCGGCTGTAGAGCGTGGCGTTCTGGATCGCGATCGCCGCGTGGTCGGCGAGGCGGATCAGGATCGCCTCGTCGCGGTCGGTGAAGGGCCGGTCGGCGCGGTTGGAGACGTAGAGGAGCCCCTCCACCTGCCCGCTGATCCAGATCGGGACCACCAGCGTGGCGATGATCCCTTCCCGCCGGGTCGCTTCCGGGTAGTCGTCGCGCACCCGCGGGTCGTCCGGCCGGTTCGCGGTGCGGAAGGGTCGGCCCGAGCTCCACGCCTGGCCCCCCGCGCCGCGGCCGCGCGTGATGCGGGGCGCGTCCGCCTCGCCCACCGCGTGGCCCACCCCGTAGCGGGCGAACATCGTGTCGGACTCGGCGTCCCGGAGGAAGATGTGGGCGATGTCGCTCCCGCACAGCTCCCGACCGGCCGCCGCGACCCGGCGCAGCACCGAGGCGGGATCGAGGGTGGCGGTGATGCTGCGCACCAGCCCGGCCAGCGTCTCGGCCTCGACGCGCCGCCGCTCGGCGTCCGCGTAGAGGCGCGCGTTCTCGAGCGCCACCGCGGCCTGGTCCGCGAAGGCCTGGGCGAGGCGCACGTCGTCGTCCGTGAAGACGCGGCCGCTCACGTCCACCAGCCCGAGTGCGCCGATCACCTGCTCCTTCACGATGAGCGGCACCGCGAGGATGGCGCGGATCGGCGTGGTCTCGATGAACGCGCGCACCTCCGGGGGAAACTGCAGCCGCGGGTCGAGCAGGACATTGTCCGAGACCACCGCGCGCCGCTCGGTGACCGCGAGGCCGACCGCCCCGACGCCGCCCGGGAACTGCGGCCGCCGGGCGCGGACCGGCGACAGCCCCGACGAGGCGGCCTCCTCCAGCGCGTCCGACTCGGGATCGAGACGGAAGACGGAGGCCGCGAGCACGCCGACGAGCTCCCTCACGCTGTCCACCACCCGCTGGGCGACGCCACCGGGGTGCAGCGACTGCGCGAGGGTCTGGCTCACGGTGCCGAGGGCCAGGCTCTCGCGGCGCCGCCGCTCCGTCTCCGCGAAGAGCCGCGCGTTCTCCAGCGCCACCGCAGCCTGGTCCGCGAAGGTCTGGGCCAGGCGAAGATCCTCGTCGGTGTAGACCCGGCCGAGCAGGTCGCCGACCGTGAAGCCGCCGACCACCTGGCCCTTCACCACCAGCGGCAGCGAGAGGACCGACGGGCAGAGGGTCTGTCCCGGACGCATGGTCGCGGTGGACGCAATGCGGGCATCCACCCGCACGTCGGGCGTGACCACCGGCTGCCGGCGGTTCACGGCCAGCCCGACCACCCCGTGGCCCGCGGGAACCACCATGCCGGGCTCGTAGAAGCGCTCGGCTTCTCCCGCGCGGCCGATCACCTCGAGATCGCCCGGCCCGGGCTGGAGGCGGTAGAGCACGGCGGCGCGCACCCGCAGGGCCCGCAGCACCACGTCGGCGATGCGCTGCCCGAGGGCGACCACGTCGAAGGTCTCGGAGAGGAAGCGCCAGACCTCCGCGAGGGCCTCCGCGGTGCGCCGCCGGGTCTCGCTCTCCGCGAAGAGGCGCGCGTTGCCGATCGCAACCGCGGCGTGGCTCGCCAGCAGATCCACGATCTCGCGTTCCTCCTCGGTGGGCGGCGCGGTCTCGGAGAGCGCCACGCTGAGCACCCCCATCAGCTCACCGCCCGCGCTGATCGGCACGCCGTAGTAGACCCGGAGGCCGCGCTCCTCGCTCCACATCGCCGACACGAGCCGCGGATCGCCGAGCGCGTCGGTCAGGAGCACCGGCTGCCCGCTCTCGGCGACCGCGTGGGTGATGCCGCGCCCGAACGGGATGACCTCGGCCACCGTCTCGACGTCCGCCTCGTCATCGTGGACGCCACCCTTGGCCGCGAGCCGATAGCCGCCCCGCTCGACGTCCACCAGGCGCACCACGCAGAAGGCCCGCGGCCGCAGGGAGAGCACCGCCTCCACGACCTGCCGGAGGACGGTGTCCACGTCCAGCGCGCTGGCCACCGAGCGGGCCAGGCTCGCGACCTGCCGGAGACGATCGAGAGAAACGTTCTGCATCACCGGGGACTGGGACGTTAGCGGCCCGGTGCCGCCGTGTCAAGCCGAGGAGAACCGGCCGAGGCGCAGATCGTGGATGTCGAGCGTGGAGCGCCCGTCGAGCAGCACCTCGGCCACCGTCTCGCCCACCCCGGGGGAATGCTGGAAGCCGTGCCCGCAGAAACCCACCGCCAGGTAGAGCCCCTCCACGCCGGGGGCCCAGTCCAGGATGGCGCGGCCGTCGGGGGTGAGCGGCCGCAGCCCGGCCCACGCGTGCCGCACCTGGGCGCCCTCGAGCGCGGGGACCCGCCGGATCGCCTTCTCCACCGCCAGCTCCAGCATGCCCCAGTCCACCTGCGCCTCGTACTCGGTGGTGGCGCCGATGTCGCCGGGGCTCATCAGGATCGCCCCCTGCTCGCTCCGGCAGTAGAAGCCGCTGCCGGTGTCGGTGACGAGCGGCATCGGATGGCGGACGCCCTCGAACGCATCCGTCACGAAGATGTGACGCCGCCGCGGGTCCACCGGCAGCTCGAGGCCGGCCATCCGGCCGACCAGCGGGGCCCACGGCCCGGCCGCGTTGACCACGAGCCGCGTCGCGATCGCGCCGGCCGGCGTGAGGACGCCGGTCACCCGGCCGCGCTCCACCACGATCCCGGTCACCGGCGTGTCCTCCACGATCCGGACGCCCCGGGCCCGCGCCTGGGCCGCGTAGGCCTGCACCACGTCGTTGGGCGAGGCGTGGCCGTCGGTGGGGCCCCAGACCGCGGCGATCGCGTCGTCCATGTTGAGGGACGGCACCAGGGCGCGCGCGTCGTCGGGGGCGATCACCCGCACGTCCGCGCCCATGCTCCGCTGCAACGCGACGTTGTCGCGAAAGCGCGCCAGCGTCGGCTCGTCGGTGACCACGAAGAGGTAGCCCTCCTGGTGGAAATCACAGGGCACCCCCATCTCGTCCTCGAAGCGCTTGAAGAAGGCGATGCCGCGGAGCGAGAGCTCGATCTCCACCCGGGTCGCGAACTGGACGCGGATGCCGCCCGCCGCCTTGCTGGTCGAGCCGGCGCCGACCATGTCGCGCTCGAGGACCACCACGTCGCGCACGCCGCGGCGGCCCAGCTGGTAGGCGATGCTGGCGCCGATGGCGCCGGCCCCGATGATGACGATGTCGGCGCTGCGGGGGAGCGCGGGGCTCATCGAGCGGTCAGATCAATACAGCGTCTTGCGCAGGCGCTCCTGCTGGTCGCGCTCGTAGTCCTCGACGCAGGCGTGCCCGGTCGGCTTGGCCTCGATCTGGTCCCACAGCATGCGCGCCATCGAGGGCAGCCCGGCCACGTCGGGCCAGCGCTCCCGCTCCCAGAGGCCGGAGCGCTTGAAGGCCTTTGCGCAGTGGAGGAAGCACTCCTCGACCTCCACCCCGATCGCGACCTTGGGGCGCTTCCCCTGGACCTCGAGCCGGTCGAGAATCTCCGCGTCCCGCACGATCGAGGCGCGTCCGTTGACCCGCAGGGTGTCCTCGCGGCCGGGGATCAGGAAGATCATGCCGACGTGCGGGTTCTCCACGATGTTGGTGAACCCGTCGATCCGGTTGTTGCCGGGCCGGTCGGGCACGACCAGGTGATGATCGTCCAGCACCAGGACGAAGCCGGGCGCGTCGCCCTTGGGGGAGACGTCGCAGCGCCCGGCCGCGCCCGAGGTGGCGATCAGCACGAAGGGCGCGCTCGCGATGAAGGCGCGCGAGTGGACGTCGAGGCTCGCGTGCTCCTTGAGCACCGCGCGCTCCATCGGCGACCCGAAGATCGCCCGCAGCTCGTCTCGGGACGTCACGGTGTCCTTGAACATGGTCCGGCCTCCCCGCCTC
>DATFUK010000152.1:0-3649 GCA_035260865.1 Candidatus Methylomirabilota bacterium
CACCACCAGGGCCGTGAACGAGAATCGCCGGCCGCCCTTGACGACCTTGGCCACCCGGTTGATGGCCACCACCCGGTCGGTCAGGTCCAGTGAATTCGGATCGATCCGCGCTTCCGCCACTCGGTGCTCCTCTCCTAGAACGCAAGGCCGGCGGCGCGCGCCGCCTCGGCCAGGGCCTTCACGCGCCCGTGGTACTGGTAGCCGCCGCGATCGAACACGACCTGCGTGATCCCGCTCGCCTTCGCCCGCTGGGCCAGCAGCTCCCCGACGATCTTGGCCGCGGCCACGTTGCCGCCCGCCTTCGCCTTCTGCCGGAAGTCGGGAGCCCGGCTGTCCACCGCGGCGAGCGTCCGCCCGGTGGTGTCGTCCACGACCTGCGCGTAGATGTGATTCAGGCTCCGGAACACGGCCAGCCGCGGCCGCTCCGGGGTGCCGATCACCCGGGCGCGGATGCGGAGGTGCCGGACCTTCCGCCCCTGGACCTTCTGTCCGGTCAGCATTTACTTGGCCCCCGCCTTCTTGCCCACTTTTCTCCGGATGTGCTCGTCCGCGTACTTGATGCCCTTGCCCTTGTAGGGGTCCGGCTTCCGCAGGGCCCGGAGCTTGGCCGCGGTCTGGCCGAGGAGGGCCTTGTCGGCGCCCCGCAGGGTGATCGAGACCTGCCGCTCGACCTCCGCCTGGATCCCGTCGGGGAGCGGGAAGATGACCGGGTGCGAGTAGCCGAGGGCGAGCTGCAGGGCCTTGCCCTGGAGCTGGCAGCGATAGCCGATCCCGACGATCTCGAGCTTGCGCTCGAAGCCGTCCTTGACCCCGTTGACCATGTTGGCGATCAGCGACCGCGTCAGCCCGTGCAGGGCGCGGACGTTGCGATGGTCGGAGTCGCGGGCCACGGTGAGGACGTTGGACTCCATCGATACCGAGACCCCGGACGGGATCGACTGGCTCAGCTTGCCCTTGGGCCCCTCGGCCTTCACGGTGGCGCCTTCGAGCGCGACCTTGACTCCCTGGGGGACCGGAATGGGCTTCTTACCGATTCGCGACATGGCTCGTCACTCCTACCACACGTAGGCCAGCACTTCGCCGCCCAGGTGTTGCTTGCGAACCTGGCGGTCCGTCATCACTCCGGAGGAGGTGGAGAGAATCGCCACCCCCATGCCGCCCAGAATGGTGGGGATCTTGTCCTTGGTCACGTAGATGCGTCGCCCGGGACGCGACACTCGCACGATCCCGGAGATGATCTTCTCGCTGCCCACGTACTTGAGGTAGACGCGCAGGGTGCCCTGCTTGTTGTCCTCGATGATCCGGAAGTTCTTGATGAACCCCTCGTCCTTCAGGATCTCGGCCATGCGCAGCTTGAGCTTCGACGACGGGATGTCCACCTTCTCGTGCTCGGCGCGGCTCGCGTTGCGGATGCGGGTCAGGAAGTCGGCGATCGGATCGCTGTACATGGCGCTACCAGCTCGCCTTGATCACGCCGGGCACCTCGCCCTTGAGCGCGAGCTCGCGGAAGCAGATCCGGCAGGTCTGGAACTTCCGCAGGTAGCCGCGGGGCCGGCCGCAGATCTTGCAGCGCGTGTAAGCGCGCGACTTGAACTTGGGCGGGCGCTGCTGCTTCATGATGAGGGAAGTCTTGGCCATGATCAGGCCTCCGCCGTCCGGAACGGCACACCGAGGTGGGTCAAGAGAGCCTTCGCTTCCTCATCGGTGCGCGCGGTCGTCACCATCGTGATGTCCATCCCGCGCACCTTGTCGACCTTGTCGTACACGATCTCGGGGAAGATGATCTGCTCCTTGAGTCCCATGTTGTAGTTGCCGCGGCCGTCGAAGCCCTTGGGGGGCACGCCCTTGAAGTCCCGCACCCGCGGCAGCGCCACGTTGACGAGCCGGTCCAGGAACTCGTACATGCGCGGTCCCCGCAGGGTGACCTTGCACCCGATCGGCACGTTCTCGCGCAGCTTGAAGTTGGCGATCGACTTCTTGGCCCGGGTGATGATCGGCTTCTGTCCCGAGATCGCCTGCAGGTCGGCGGTGGCGAAGTCCAGCACCTTCGCGTTCTCCTTGCCCTCGCCCACCCCCATGTTGATCACGACCTTCGCGAGCCGCGGCACTTGGAATGGATTGCCGTAGCCGCGCTCCTTCATCATGGCCGGGACCACCGCGGTCCGGAAGCGCTCGCGCATCCGGGGCGGCACCGATCCGCTGACGCTGGCCCGCTTGGCCGGCTGTCCCGGAGCGTCCGTCGCCGGCGCGCCCTTGCCGCCCTTGGGCCGCGCGGGGGCAGCCTGCCCTCCGCGTCCCGCAGCTCCGCCGCCCTTGCCGCCCGGTGCCTTGTCCGCCTTCTTCGGCTCTGCCATCACGCCCTCACGCCTTGTCGAGCATCTCGCCCGACCGTCTGGCCACCCGGACCTTCTTGCCGTCGGACAACGCCTTCATTCCGACGCGCGTCGGCTTGTCGCTCGCGGGATCCACCAGCATCACGTTGGAGAGGTGGATCGCCCCCTCCCGCTCGATGATCCCGCCCTGCCGGATCTTCTGGGTGGGCCGCTGGTGCTTCTTGATCATGTTGATGCGCTCTACCACCACCCGGCCCTTCTCGGGAATCACGCGCAGCACCTTGCCCTTCTTGCCGCGCTCCTTCCCGGCCACCACTATCACCGTGTCGCCCTTCCGCACGTGCGCGATCGCCATTGAGCTCCCTCTAGATGACTTCTGGAGCGAGCGAGATGATCTTGGTGAACTGCTTGTCGCGCAGCTCCCGCGCCACCGGCCCGAAGATGCGCGTGCCCACCGGGTTGTCGTCGGGCTTGAGCAGCACGACCGCGTTGCGGTCGAAGCGGATGTAGGAACCGTCGCGGCGGCCCACTTCCTTGACGGTGCGGACCACCACCGCGCGCGCCACCTCGCCCTTCTTCACGGTCCCGTCCGGCACCGCCTCCTTGACCGCCACCACCACCAGGTCGCCGAGGGAGGCGTACCGCTTGTTGGCGCCGCCTAGCACCCGGATGCACTGGACCTTCTTCGCCCCCGAGTTGTCCGCGACGTCGAGCATCGAGCGGGGCTGGATCATGAGGCGCTCGCCAGCACCTGCAGGATCCGCCACCGCTTTTCCTTCGACAGCGGCCGCGTCTCCTCGATCAGCACCCGGTCCCCCACCTTGCTCGCGTTCTGCTCGTCGTGCGCCTTCAGGCGCTTCGACCGGGTGATCACGCGCTGGTAGCGCGGGTGACGGAACACGCGCTCGATGCGCACCACGCGCGTCTTGGTCATCTTGTCGCTGACCACCACGCCTTCACGCGTCTTCTTCACGCCCACGATTCGCTCCTCCCCAACCCGGCTACGCCGGCCGCGGGATGCGCAGCGCCCGCTCCCGGAGAATGGTCTGGGCGCGGGCCAGATCCCGCCGGGCGATCGCCACCCGCGCCGGATTCTTGGCCACGCCCATCGAAAGCTGGAACCGCAGGTTGAAGAGCTCCTCACCGAGCTCCTGGGCCTTCTGCTGCAGCTCGTCGTCGGACATCTCACGCCACTTGGCCGCCTTCATGGTCGCCTCAGTGCCTCACAGCGCCCGCACGCGGGTCACGAACTTGGTCTTGATGCCGATCTTCTGGGCGGCCAGGCGGAACCCTTCCTTGGCCGTCGCCTCGTCCAC
>DATFUK010000153.1:0-4710 GCA_035260865.1 Candidatus Methylomirabilota bacterium
AGGTGCACCGCATCATCTCCCCGCCGTCGAAGTCGGTGCTTCGATGACCCGCCGCTACGGGAGCGAGATGATGCGCATCCTCACCGGGATGGTGCCCGGGCCCACCGCGCCCAGCAGGCGGGCGGCCGCGTAGGAGACGTCGAGGATCCGGCCCTTCACGAAGGGGCCACGGTCGTTGATCCGTACCTCGGTGGACTGGCTCGTGTCGCGGTTGGTGACGAGGACGCGCGTGCCGAACGGCAGCGTCCGGTGCGCGGCGGTCAGCTGGTTCATGTCGAACACCTCGCCGCTGGCCGTCCGCCGCCCCTGGTGGGCCGACCCGTACCACGAGGCCGTTCCCATCTCCTCCTCGCCCGCGACGCGCGACGGGGCCGATGGACCGGTCGTGACCACGCGGGCGCACCCGGCCAGCAGGGCCAGCCCCGCGAACGCGGCCACCAGCGGGACCCGCCTGCGGGCGCTTGCCATGGCCCTCCCATCCTGCCATCGGGGCCGGGGCGGGCCAAGGGGGGTAGGGGCCTCGGCCCGGCGGGGGCCCTTGTCTTGAGCGGAGTTTCCTGATACTCAAATAGCCCAGCTTCAATGGCCAGAATCATCCGGCAGGCCTGACCCGTGCGGCTCAAGCGCGAGGACGTCGAGCGCATGATGGACGATCGGCCGGCCGGCAGCTCGCTCGAGGAAGCGCTCGAGGTGTTCGAGGTCTTCGCCAGCGGTAGCCTCGCGGACGAGGTCTACGTGCTCGACGACGTCGGGGGCAAGCGGATCGCGATCGCCCCCGCCGCGCTGAAGGCGAAGTACCGGAAGGAGTGACACGCCATGGCCATCATCACGATGTCTCACGAGATCGGCGCGGGCGGCCCCGAGATCGGCCAGCAGCTGGCGGACCGGCTGGGTTATCGCTACGTGGACCAGGACCTCGTCTCCAACGCGGCGCAGAAGTACGGGCTGCTCGAGGAGAAGCTCTCCCACCTCGATGAGTCGAAGCCCTCGCTGTTCGAGCGCTTCGACGCGGAGACGCGCCGCTACATCACGGTGATCCAGACCGCGCTCTACGATTTCGCGGAGCAGGACAACGTGGTGCTGATGGGGCGCGGCGGGCAATGGCTGCTGCGGGGCATCCCCCACGTGCTGCGGGTGCGGATCATGGCCCCGTTCGACCTGCGGGTGAAGCGGCTCAGCAAGAAGCTGGCCGGCCCGATGGGCGAGCAGACCAACCCGCGCACCGTCTCCGAGCTCGTGCGCCGTGACGACGCCGAGAAGGCCGGGCGCATGCGGTACCTCTACGAGGTCGGCATCACCGATCCGGCGCTCTATGACCTCGTCATCAACACCGAGAAGCTCATGATCGCGGCGGTGGTCGGCCTGCTCGCGGGCGTAGTGGGTCAGCCCGAGCTGGCCGCGACGCCGGCGAGCTCCCAGCTCGTGGCCGACCGTGCGCTCGCCTCCCGGGTGCAGGTGGCGCTGGCCACGCATCCGGAGACCCGCAAGTACCGCATCTCGGTCGAGGCCCGCACCGGGGTCGTCACCCTCGAGGGCACCGCGGTCATGGACGAGGCGATGGACGTCGCCCGCGGGGTCGACGGCGTGCGCGAGGTGAAGGCGCGGCAGATGGAGATGCCGCCGATCCCACCCTTCGTCGCCTAGCGCGTCAGGGCTTGGGGGGAGGGCCGGCGCGCCGGGCGGTCTCGTCCGGCACCTCGGCGATGGTGATCGCGACGTCCATCTTCTGCTTCTTGCGAACGATCTGCAGCGTCACGCTCTTGCCCACCCGTGTCTCCGCCACCAGCCGCTGCACATGCCGGTAGTCGTCCACCGGCGTGCTGTCGTAGGCGATGATCACGTCGCCCTGCTGGAGCCCCGCCTGCGCTGCGGGGCTGCCGGTGATCGTGGAGCCCACCACCGCGCCGTTGGTGCCGGCCAGTCCCAGGCTCTGCGCGAGGTCGGGGGACAGCGGCTGCAGCGCCACCCCGAGCCAGCCGCGCACCACCTTGCCCTTGTCCACGAGCTGGTCCACCACGCGCTTCACCATGTTGATGGGGATGGCGAAGCCGATGCCCTGACCCGCGGCCACGATGGCGGTATTGACTCCGATGACCTGCCCCTTGAGGTTGACGAGGGGCCCGCCCGAGTTGCCGGGGTTGATGGAGGCGTCGGTCTGGATGAAGTTCTCGTAGGTGGCGATGCCCACGTCCGAGCGCCCGGTGGCGCTGATGACGCCGACGGTGACCGTCTGGTCCAGGCCAAACGGGTTGCCGATGGCGATGGCCCACTCGCCGACCCGGAGGGCATCCGAATTGCCGAGGCTGGCCACCGTGACCTCGTGGTCGGGCTGGAACTTGACCACCGCGAGGTCCGTTTTCGGGTCGGTTCCGAGGATCTGTCCGCGGTATTCTCGCTTGTCGGAGAGGCGGATCAGGATCTCATCGGCCCCCTTGACGACGTGGAAGTTGGTGAGGACCAGGCCTCGCTTGTCGATGATGACGCCTGATCCCAGGCCGGGCCGGCGGAACTCGGAGCGGGAGTCGGGGCCCTCGGAGCCGAAGAACTGATTGAAGAAATCGCGAAAGAAGGGATCGTCGTTGCCCTGCGGCAGGTTGGGGCCACGCCGGTTCTTCGCCCGCTGGATCGTCCCCAGGTGCACGACCGCGGGGCGCACGTGCTGCGCCACGTCCACGAAGCCGAGCTGCAGCGCCTCCGCGATTCCGAGGCCGGCGGCGGCCTGCGGGCTGCTCGGTACGGGCGCGGCCACGCTCCGGCCCAGCCGATCGCGCAGCAAGTACCCGCCACCCCCTGCGGCGACCAGGAGGATGGCGACCACGACGATCAGTATCGGGCGGCGGCTCATGTATGTACTCTACCAGTGGGCCCCGGTGCGGACCCGGGGGGCGACCGGATGATAGCGACTGCCGTCTTGGACTGTCAAGGAAGCCAGTGAGATACCGTCACGTCTGGCCGGGGGTTCTGCTGCTGGCCGCGCTGGCGCTGCTGCTCGTGGGCCTGCTGCGATGGGGCGACCATTTCCTGTCGCCGGGACCCACGGGGGGCATCCACCGCTTGCTGCAGCTCTGGGCCGCTTCGCGCCCCGCGGACGAGTCCATCGCGCCGCCCGCGGCCGCGGCGCCGTCACCGGCCATGGACGCCCCGGCCACACCCCCGGTGGCCGCGGGGCCGCCCGTGATCGTCCCGGTGCCGCCGGACGCGACAGCGCCCGCGGCGCCGTCCGCCGCCGCGCCGCCCGCGCCGGTGGCGGCCACGCCGGTCACGCCACCCCCCGCGCCGGTCGTCAAGACGCCGCCGCCGGAGCGCGCGGAGGAGCCGCGCGAGGTGGCCGCGCCTCCGGTCACTCCGCCGCCGGTTCGCTACTCCCTTGCCCTCGGCACCTTCCCCCTGTCCGAGGACGCGGAGCGCGTGGAGGCCAAGCTCAACCAGGCCGGCTTCTCCACCGTCCGCTTCCGCCAGCAGACGCCGTCCAAGCTCTTCGCGGTACAGGTGTCCTCGCTGAAGGACCCCGAGGAGGGCCAGGCCACCGTCGAGCGCTTGCAGAAGGAAGGGCATCCGCCGAGCGTGCTCCTGGTGGGACGTACCGGCGTGACGATACGGGTGGGCTCGCCGGTGCCGCTCCGGACCGCGGTGCAGCTGGCCGAGAAGCTGCGGGCCGCCGGCTACGACGCGCGGGTGGCCACCGAGCCGACGCGTGCGGGGCACGTGAGCCTCCGGCACGGCAACTTCGCCTCGCGCGCCGAGGCGGAGGAGGCCAGCCGCGAGGTGGCTCGTCTGGGCGTTCCCAACGAGGTCATCCAGGTCCGCTAGCCCGCCCCCCTCCCTGGGGAGCTTGGAGATAAAACCGGGCCGAGAGTAGTATCGAAACATGCCTGGGAACAAGATCCTGGTGGTGGACGATGAGCCGGAAGTGCGCCAGCTAATGGAGCATTTCCTGACCGAGCGCGGCTACGAGGTGCGCATCGCCGAGAACGGCCGGATGGCGCTGGCCACGCTCGACACGTTCGTGCCCGACGTCGTGCTGCTCGACATGCACATGCCAGAGATGGACGGCCTCGAGACGCTCAGGCGCCTCGCGGTCCGCTCACCGTCGCTCCCCGTGATCATGATCACGGTCAACGAGGACATCGAGACGACGGCGCGCCTGCTCCAGTTCGGTGCCGCCGACTACGTCCCCAAGCCGTTCAACCTCGAGTACCTCGAGCAGGCGATCAACATCCAGCTCTCCGCTGCCCGCGAGTAGCTTCCTCCTCCGCTGGCTTCTGCTTTCCGCCGCGCCCCGGGGTGGCGGGGCTCCCCCGCTGGACCACGCTGACTCGGGTCGGGGCCACCCCGACCCGCCGGTATCGCCGCTAGTGAGCGGTGAGGGTGTCGAGGGCGGCGCGGGTGGGGGCGGCGAGGTCGATGAAGCGAAGGCCGGCGGTGTCCTTGCGCGCCCACATCACCTCCGCGCGCTCGATCGTCAGCACCTCGGGGTGATCGCGCAGGGCGATCTGGAGCGACACCAGCTCGCCCGGCTCGAGCCGGCGGGGCACCGCGTGGACCGCGATGCCGGTGCGGGACAGGTCACTGGCCTCGGCCACCACGGTCAGCTCGCCGTCCGAGATGGACACGTGGCCCGCGATCGTCCGGCGCCGGGCGGAGCGGGAGTTGAACGCGGCCTCTTTCCCGGCGCCGCTCGCGCTCTCCTCCGCGCGCGCCAGGGGACCG
>DATFUK010000154.1:0-4243 GCA_035260865.1 Candidatus Methylomirabilota bacterium
CTTCCACGCGGGAGAGCTCGCCGACGTGCGGTCCCGCCTCGGCCAGTCCCTCCGCCGAATACTCGATCACGCTGAGCCGCGTCACGAAGTCCTCGGTCGAGAGCGCCGAGGAGAAGCGCGCGGTGCCGCCGGTCGGCAGCACGTGGTTCGGTCCCGCCACGTAGTCCCCCACCACCTCGGGGGTGTGGCGCCCGAGGAACACCGCACCCGCGTGCCGCACCCGCCCCAGCAAGCCCTCCGGATCCGCGACCTGCAGCTCCAGGTGCTCCGGCGCGAGGCCGTTGGCCAGCTCCACCGCCTCCTCGAGGCTCGCGGTGAGCACGAGCGCGCCGTGGCTCGCCAGCGCCGCGCCCGCGATCTCGCGCCGCGGCAGCTCCGCGAGCTGCCGGCCGAGCTCGGCGGCGACCGCGTCGCGCAGCGCGGGCGACGGCGTCAGCAGCACCGCGCGGGCCATCGGGTCGTGCTCGGCCTGGGCCAGCAGGTCGGCGGCCACGAAGGCGGCATCCGCGGTTCCGTCGGCCACCACCAGGACCTCGCTCGGACCCGCCACCATGTCGATCCCGACGTCCCCGAAGACCTGGGCCTTGGCCAGGGCCACGTAGATGTTGCCGGGCCCCACGATCTTGTCCACGCGCCGGATGGTCTCGGTGCCGTAGGCCAGCGCGGCGATCGCCTGCGCCCCGCCCACCCGGTAGGCCTCGGTCACGCCGGCGATGCGCGCGGCGGCCAGCACCGCCGCGTTCAGCGACCGGTCCGCCGAGGGCGGCGAGACCAGCACGATCTCGCGGACCCCGGCCACCACCGCGGGCACCACCGTCATCAGCACGGTGGAGGGATAGGCGGCGCGGCCGCCGGGCACGTAGACCGCCACGCGGTCGAGCGGGCGCACCTCCTGCCCGAGCCGCGAGCCGTTGTCGTCCTTCATGCGCCAGGAGCGCGGCGCGCACTCACGGTGGAAGCGCTCGATGCGATCGGCCGCGTAGCGCAGCGAGCGCAGCGTGGCCTCGCCCACCGCGCGCTCGGCCGCCGCGTACTCCTCCGGTCGCACCGCGAGCTCGGGGGCGGCCAGCGCGACCCGATCGAAGCGCCGGGTGAAGTCGAGCAGCGCCGCGTCGCCCTTCTCGCGCACCGCCGCGACGATCTCGGCGACCCGCCGCGAGATCTCCGGATCCACCGAGCCGGGCGGCCGCTCCAGCGCGCGGATGACCCCCGCGATGCCGAGGCCCGCGGTCTCGAGCCGCCGGATCATCGCGCGACTTTCTCTCGCATGGCCGTGATGAGCTGGTTCACGCGCGCGTGCTGAGTCTTGAGCGACGCCCGGTTGACGATGAGCCGCGCGGTGGAGGTCAGGATCTCCGCCACCTCCACGAGCCCGTTGGCCCGCAGCGTCTCGCCGGACTGCACCAGGTCCACGATCCGCTCGGCCAGGCCGACCAGCGGGGCCAGCTCGATGGAGCCGTCGAGCTTCACCATCTCGACCTGGATCCCGCGCTCGGAGAAGTACTCCTCGGTGAGGCGCGGGTACTTGGTGGCCACCCGCACCCACGACCACTTGGCCGGATCGTCGCGCTCCCACAGCTCGCGGGGCTCGGCCACCACCAGCCGGCAGAAGCCGAAGCCCAGGTCCACCGGCTCGTACACGTCCGGCTGCTGCTCGAGCAGGATGTCCTTGCCCACGATGCCGAGATCGGCCGCGCCGTACTCCACGTAGGTCGGGATGTCGGCGGGCTTGAGCAGGATGAAGCGCAGCCCCGCCGCCTCGTCGGTCAGCAGGAGCCGGCGCGAGTCGGGCTCGAAGCCCCGGATGCCCATGCCCGCGAGCAGGGCCAGCGCGGGATCCAGCAGCCGGCCCTTGGGCAGCGCGAGCGTGAGCGTCGTCGTCACCGCAGTCGCTCGATGGTGGCGCCGAGCGAGCGCAGCTTGACCTCGAGCCGCTCGTAGCCCCGATCCAGGTGATAGACGCGCGAGATCTCGGTGCGCCCGCGGGCGGCGAGCCCGGCCAGCACCAGCGAGGCGGAGGCGCGCAGGTCGGTGGCCATCACCGGCGCGCCCTGATAGTAGCGCTGCCCGCGCACCACCGCGGTCGAGCCCTCGGCTTCGATCTTGGCGCCCAGGCGGGCCAGCTCGGCCGCGTGCATGAAACGGTTCTCGAAGATGGTCTCGGTGATCTTGCTGATCCCGTCGGCCAGCCCGAGCAGCGCCATGAACTGCGCCTGCATGTCGGTGGGGAAACCCGGGAACGGGTTCGTGATCAGGTCCACCGCCTTCGGCTTGGCCGGGCCCTGGCAGCGGATGCGGTCGTCGGTCACGGTGACCGCGGCCCCGGACTCCTCGAGCTTGGCGAGCATCGCGGACATGTGGCGCGGCTCGGTCCCGGTCACCGTCACGTCGCCCCCGGTGATGGCCGCGGCCACCAGCAGGGTGCCCGCCTCGATGCGGTCCGGGATCACGCGGTGCCGGGCCCCGCCGAGCTCGGACACGCCCTCGATCTCGATGCGCTCGGTTCCCGCGCCCTGGATGCGGGCCCCCATCGCGGTCAGCAGGCGTGCGAGGTCGGTCACCTCCGGCTCGCGCGCCGCGTTCTCGATCACGGTCGTGCCCTCGGCCAGCACCGCCGCCATCATGAGGTTCTCGGTGCCGGTCACCGTGACGAGGTCGGTGCTGATGCGGGCGCCCTTGAGCCGGCTGGCCCGCGCCTCCACGTAGCCGTTGCGGACGAAGACCTCGGCCCCCAGTTTCTGGAAGCCCTTGAGGTGCTGGTCGATGGGCCGCACCCCGATGGCGCAGCCGCCGGGCAGCGCCACCTTGGCGAGGCCGGTCCGCGCGAGCAGCGGGCCCAGGACCAGGACGGAGGCGCGCATGGTCGAGACCAGCTCGTACGGCGCCTCGTTGCTCGTCACCGTGGCGACCTCGACGCGGGTGCCGCCGTCGGCATCGGTCGAGACGACCCCGCCGAGCCGCTCCAGCAGCGAGCGGGTGGTGGTCACGTCGGCCAGCTCGGGCACGTTCTCCAGCACCACCGGCCGCGCGGTGAGCAGCGCCGCGCACAGCTCGGGCAACGCCGCGTTCTTGGCCGCGCTCGCCGCGACCGTCCCCCGCAGGGGCACGCCGCCGTCCACGATGAGTCGGGTCGCCATCAGCAGCCCTCCCGCCGCGCCGCGCCGGAGGCGCAGATCGCGAGTGTGGTCCGCGTGACCTCCCAGCGCCCCCCGATGTACCGCTCCACCCCGTTGAGATCCCGCCGGGCCCGGATGCCGGAGAATCCCTCGGCGGCCATCAGCGAGGCGATCGGGCCCGCCTGCTCCTCGCCGATCTCCATCAGCAGCCACCCGCCCGGCTTCAGGATCGGGGGCGCGCCCGCCACGATGCGACGGATCACCGCGAGGCCGTCGGACCCGCCGTCGAGCGCCGCGCGCGGCTCGTGGCGCGAGACCTCGGGGGGCAGCGACCCGATCACCGCGCTCGGCAGGTACGGCGGGTTGGCCACCACCAGGTCGAGGATCGCCGACAGCGAGCCGAGCGGCGCGAAGAGATCCCCGGCGAGCAGCCGCACCCGGCCCGCGAGCCCGAGCTCGCGCACGTTGCGGGAGGCCACCGCGAGCGCGCCCGCGGCCAGCTCGACCGCCAGCACCTCCGCGGCGGGCAGCGCGGCGGCCACCGCGCAGGCGATGGCGCCGCTGCCGGTGCCGAGGTCGGCGACCACCGGGTCCGGGCGGCCCGCCAGCACTTCGAGCGCCCACTCCACGAGGCCCTCCGTCTCCGGGCGCGGCACCAGCACGTCGGGGGTGACCGCGAGGCGCAGGCCGTGGAAGTCCTCCCAGCCGAGCAGGTACTGCAGCGGCTCGCGGCGCGCGCGGCGCTCGATCAGCTCGCGGTAGTGGGCGGCCTCCGCCTCGGTGAGCCGACGCGCCGGCTCCAGGTAGAGGGCGACGCGCTCGACGCCCAGGAGCCCGCCGAGGAGCCACTCGGCCTCCGGACGCGCGGTCACGATCCCGGCTTCCTCGAGCGCGGCGGCCGCGCGCCCGAGCAGCGCGGGGACGGTCGCGTCGGCGGCGACCCCGATCACGTCACGCTCTCCGCGAGCTTCCGGCCCTGGTCCCAGGCGGTGAGGGCGTCGATGACCTCGTCGAGATCGCCCTCGATCACCGCCGGCAGCTTGTGCAAGGTGAGCCCGATCCGGTGGTCCGACACGCGCCCCTGGGGAAAGTTGTAGGTGCGGATGCGCTCGCTGCGCTCGCCGGTG
>DATFUK010000155.1:0-7755 GCA_035260865.1 Candidatus Methylomirabilota bacterium
CTCCTTCCCCGCGTTCTGGGGCAGGAGCAGGGTGACCGGGTCGCCGATGACGTGCAGGATCGCGAAGGCCAGCATGGAGATCCCGACGATGACGACCGCGAGCTGGACGAGCTGGCGGAGGGCGTAACGCTTCATGACGAACGCGGGGCCGACCGGCGCGGCGGTGCGCCGATCGGCCCCGACGATGCTCTGCTTACTTCTTCCGCGGCGTCACGATGAACATCCGGTCCACTTCGTCGGCGGGCGCCTGGTACTCGACCCGGTTCGAGATGCCCCACACCCCGTGCAGCCCCCACTTGTAGAGGTAGGCCGCGTCGTCGAAGAGCAGCTTCTGGGCCTTCACGTAGGTCTCCGCCCGCTTCTTGGCGTCCAGCGTCGAGCGGCCCTGGATGATCAGGTCGTCGAGGGCCGGGTTGCAGTAGTAGCTGTAGTTCTCGCCGCACTTGAAGACGTCGTACAGGATCGCGTCGGCGTCGAAGACCGAGTAGTAGCCCCAGGACCAGTTGAACATGGAGCCGGCCTTGCCGTCCTTGATCCGCGCCACCAGCACCGTGTTGTCGCCGATGTAGTTGCGCTTCACCCGGAAGCCGGCCTTGGTCATGTCGGCCACGATCGCGTCGTTGGTCTGCTGGATCGCGGGCTCCACGATCGGGGGGCCCTCGTTGAACACGATGTCGACCCCGTTCGGGAAGCCGGCCTCGGCCAGGAGCTTCTTGGCCGCCGCGATGTCCTGCTTGTAGGGCTTGAGGCCCGCGTCCCAGCCGAAGGCCATCGGGTTGATGCCGGTCGAGGTGCGGTCACCCAGCCCGTTCAGCACGTGCTTGATGATGGCGTCGGTGTCCACCGCCAGGTTCGCGGCCTGCCGCACCCGCTTGTCGGTGAAGGGATTCGGGCCGCTGCGCGCGGCCTGGTCGAGCTGCAGCATGGCGGTGCGGAGGATCGGCGACGTCGCGGTGCGCGCGGAGCCCGACTTGTTGATGACGTCCATCTGGTCGGGCGGAACCGCCTTGATGATGTCCACCCCGCCCGAGAGCAGCTCGGCGATCTCGGTGGCCTTCTCGGGAATGATGCGCACCCGCACGTACTTGAAGGCGGGCTTCGGGCCCCAGTAGTCGTCGTTGCGCACCAGCACGTGCTCCTGCTTCCGGCTCCACTTGACCAGCTTGTAGGGTCCCGTGCCGATCGGGTTCTCCTGCATGAAGTCGTGGCCCTTCTCGCGGATCACCTTCTCGGACTGCATGACCTGGGCGGTCAGCCGCTCCACGAAGAGCGGGTAGGGCCCGTCGGTCTTGAAGCGGACCGTGTAGTCGTCCACGATCTCGACGGTCTTGATCTTCGCGTGGTTCCCCCGCGCGGTCATCTTCTTGGTCGGGTCCAGCACGCGGTCGAAGGTGGCCTTGACGTCCTTGGCGGTGAAGGGCGTGCCGTCGTGGAACTTGACGCCCTGGCGCAGCTTCACCTCCCAGGTGGTGTCGTCGATCGCCTTCCACGAGGTGGCCAGGTTCGGCCCGACCTTGCGGGTCTTGAGATCGCGCACCGCCAGGTGGTCGAACACGTGGTAGCCGAGGATGATCGCCTCGCGGAGCACCGAGTTGGGGGGGTCCCAGTTATCGATGTCCGACTGGAGCGAATAGATGAGGGTCTCTTCCCTCGTCTGGGCGGAGGCCGGCGGGACGAGCCCGAGGCCGACCACGAAGAGCAGGGCGAAGCTGACGGCGAGAATACGGCGCATGAAAGCCTCCTTGCGATGTAGGGCGACGGCTGGCGCAGGGTGGGAACCGAGCATCTGGGTGCAGGAACAATAGCCGCGAGGGCCCGGGCAGTCAAGGCGTCCCCGGGTGTGATAAGAGGAGGAGGCCATGACGCCGACGCTCGAGACGTCCCGCCTGCGCCTGCGCCCGCTGGCCGAGACCGACGAGGCCGACCTGGTCGCGCTCGACAGCGACCCCGAGGTGATGCGGTACGTGGGCAGCCCGGCCGGGGTCAAGAGCCCGGCCGAGACGATGGAGCGCGCGCGCCTGCGCATCCGCGAGACCCGGCAAGGCGACTACGAGCCCCTGGGCTTCTGGCGGATCGAAGGCCGGGGCGACCGCGTGTTCCACGGCGTCGGCGCCCTCATCCGGACGCCCGACGGTGAGGACGTGGAGGTCGCGTACCGGCTCGCGCGGAGCGCGTGGGGCCTGGGGATCGCCACCGAGGCGGCGGGCGCCCTCGTGGCCCATGCGCTGGGCCCCCTCGCGCTGCTCCGGGTGGTCGCGGTGACCTATCCCGAGAACCAGGCGTCCCAGCGGGTGCTGGACAAGCTCGGCTTCGAGCGGTGCGGGATCCGCGAATACAAAGGAGTCCGGGCGACCTACCACGTGCTCGCGGCCTCGGCCTGGGCGGCGCGGCCGCGCCCGGGCGGTTCTGTTCATTGACTTTATCCCGCCCGCACCGCCATACTTAATTCGCTGTTCACGCAGACTTATGGCTCCCTCATCGATCTTCCTGGTTACCGGCGGCGCGGGCTTCATCGGCTCGCACATCGTCGAGCGGCTCCTCGGCGAGGGGCACCGCGTCCGGGTGCTCGACAACTTCTCGACCGGCAGCCGGGCCAATCTCGACTTCGCGCGGGGTAACCGGCGGCTCGAGATCATCCGCGGCGAGCTGGCCAACCTGAAGACGGTCGAGCGGGCGATCCGAGGCGTCACCGCGGTGTTCCACCAGGCCGCGATGCGCTCGGTGCCGCGGTCGGTGGCCGATCCGCTGGGCGCCAACGCCTCCAACGTGACCGGCACGCTCCACGTGCTGCACGCGGCCACGAAGCAGAAGAAGAAGCCGCGCGTGGTCTACGCGTCGTCGTCGTCGGTGTACGGGGACCGGCCCGACCTGCCCAAGCGGGAGGACCAGCCGACCGCTCCCATCTCGCCCTACGCGGCGACCAAGGTGACCGGCGAGCTGTACGCCTCGGTGTGGAGCCGACTCATGGGCGTCGAGACGGTGGGGCTGCGCTACTTCAACGTGTTCGGCCCGCGCCAGGATCCCAAGAGCGAGTACGCGGCGGTGATCCCGCGCTTCATCCTGTGGGGCCAGACCGGCAAGCCCCTCCAGGTCCACGGCGACGGCACCCAGTCGCGCGATTTCACCTACATCGACAACGTGGTCTCGGCCAACCTGCTCGCCGCCCGCGCGGAGGGCAGCCGCGCCTCCGGGAAGAGCTACAACGTGGGCTGCGGCAGCCGGACGAGCCTGCTCGAGATCATCGGCAAGCTGGAGGCGATGCTGGGACGGCCCTTCGAGCGCAAGCACTCGCCGACCCGCGCCGGCGACGTCCCGCACACCCTGGCCGACGTCAGCGCGGCCAAGCGCGATCTGGGCTACGAGCCGGTGGTGGAGTTCGACGAAGGCCTGCGGCGGACGGTGGAGTTCTTCACGGGGAGGAAACTCGGATGAGGCGATTTGTCTCGACTACGGTGATCGCCGCGCTCGGCGCGGCGGTGTTTGCGGCGGCGGTTGCGGCGCCGGTCGCCGCCCAGACCCCGGGCACCCTGGTGATCCAGGTCGCCACCGAGCCCCCCGGACTCGATCTGACCTCGAACCCGTCCTCGGCGATCGCGGCGGTGGTCTTCGACAACGTGCAGGAGGGGCTGATCAAGATCGACCGCGCCGGCAAGATGGTGCCGTGGCTGGCCGAGCGCTGGTACACCACCGACAGCAAGAACTACACGTTCTTCCTCCGCAAGGGCGTGCGCTTCCACAACGGGCGCGAGATGAAGGCGGCCGACGTGAAGTTCGCCCTGGACCGGGCGGTGAATCCGGAGACCAAGCATCCCTACCGGACCCAGTACGACGCCATCCAGGACGTGATCGTCAAGGACGACTACACGGTGACGGTGACGCTCAAGAAGGTGGACGCCACCTTCCTCTATACGATGGCGCGCCAGGGCTCGGTGATCTACCCCCGCGAGGCGGTGGAGACGCTCAAGAGCCAGCCGATGGGCACCGGGCCGTTCACGGTGGCGGAGTGGGTGCGCAACGATCGCATCGTGCTCGCCAAGAACAAGGACTACTGGGTGAAGGGGCTGCCCAAGCTGGACCGGGTGGTCTACCGCTTCATCCCCGATCCCAACGCCGCGCTCGCCGCCCTCAAGGCCGGGGACGTCGACGTCTCCGCCTTCGGCATCGGGCCCGAGAGCGTGGACGAGCTCAAGAAGGACGCGCGCTTCCAGGTCATCGTGGGCGATACCACCAACGACGTGACGCTCTCGATGAACAACAGCAAGAAGCCCTTCTCCGACCAGCGCGTGCGCCTGGCCATCACGCACGCGATCAACAAGGACGAAGTGCTCAAGGGAGCGATGTTCGGCTACGGGAAGATCCTCGGCTCCAACGTGGATCCGACCAATCCCTACTTCGTGGACGTCTCCAAGCGGGTGACCTACGATCCGGCCAAGGCCAAGAAGCTCCTCGCGGAGGCCGGTTATCCCAACGGCTTCGAGGCGGTCTTCAAGGTGGCGCCGCAGTACTACTACACGGTGCGCTCGGCCGAGGTCATCGTGAGCCAGCTCGCGAAGGTGGGCATCCGCGCCAGCATCCAGCAGATCGAGTGGGGCCAGTGGCTCGCCCAGGTCTTTTGCCTGGCGCCCTGCCAGAACCCCGACTACGACATGTCGATCATCGGCCACGCCGAGGCGTTCGACATCGGCAACTTCGCCAACCCCAAGTACTACTTCCGCTGGGACAGCGCCGCCTTCCAGAAGCTCTACCAGGACTCGCAGGTCACGGTGGACGAGAAGAAGCGCAAGGATCTCTACGTGAAGATGCAGGAGATGCTGGCCGACGAGGCGCCCGCGGTCTGGCTCTACATGCACCCGCGGCTGGTGGTCACCAAGAAGGGGGTCACCGGCATCTGGAAGGACCTGCCGCTTCCCGTCCTCGATCTCTCCGAGGTGGCCTGGCAGAAGTGACGCGCGCTCATCCTCTCCCCCTCCCGGGGGAGAGGGCAGGGTGACGGGGCGCGGTTGCAGCGATACATCGTCCGCCGCGTCGCCGCGCTCGCCGCCACCCTCGTCTTCGTCTCCCTCCTGGTCTTCGCGGTGGTCCGCGTGCTCCCCGGCGACCCCGCCCTCATCATCCTGGGGCTCGAGGCCAACGCGGACTCGGTGGCGCGCGTCCGGCAGGAGCTCGGGCTCGACCGCCCCATCGCGGTCCAGTACGCGCAGTGGGTGGGCCGGGCGCTCCGCGGCGACCTGGGCCGCTCGATCCAGTACGACCTGCCGGTCTCGACCCTGATCCTCACCCGGCTCACCGTGACCCTGCCGCTGACCCTGCTGGCCGCCGGGCTCATGATCGCCGCGGCGATTCCGCTCGGCGTCTTCGCGGCCACCCGGCACCGGCGGTGGGGCGACTACCTGACCATGACCCTGTCCCAGCTCGGGGTCGCGGTGCCCGGGTTCTGGGCGGGCCTGCTCCTGATCCTGTTCTTCTCGGTGTACCTCGGCTGGGTCCGGGCGGGGGGCTTCGACGGCTGGGGGCAGGGGTTCTGGCCCGCCCTGCGCTCGCTGCTGATGCCCGCGGCGGCGCTCGGCCTCTTCCAGTTCGCGGTGCTGGCCCGCACCACGCGCTCCGCGGTGCTGGAAGTGCTGCGCGAGGAGTACGTGAAGACGGCTCGCGCCAAGGGCCTGGCCGAGCGGCGCGTCCTGTTCCGCCACGCGCTGCGCAACGCGCTGATCCCGATCGTCACGGTGGCCGGGGTGCAGCTCGGCCAGCTCCTGGCCGGCAGCATCATCCTCGAATCCGTGTTCTACCTGCCCGGCCTCGGCCGGCTCACCCTGGCCGCCATCAGCGCCCGCGACCTGCCGGTGGTGCAGGGCGTCGTGCTCTTCGTGGCCTCGATGATCGTGATGGTGAACGCGGCGGTGGACATCCTCTACGGCCTGCTCGATCCCCGCATCCGCTATGGCTGATCGTGCGTAGACGCCCCGGCCGGCACGTGACCTTCGTGATCGGCCTCGTCATCACCCTGGCCCTGATCGCCACCGCCGCGGTGAGCCTGGTCTACACGCCCCGCGACCCCCTCGAGATGTCCATCGCGGGCCGTCTCCAGGGCCCGACCCTGGCGCACCCGCTCGGCACCGACCAGTTCGGCCGTGACCTGCTCTCGCGGGTGATGCGGGGCGCCATCACCGCGATCCTGGTCGGCGTCATCGCGGTGGCCATCGGCATGCTGGTGGGCGTGGCCTTCGGCATGCTCTCCGGCTACTTCGGCGGCTGGCTCGACGAGGGGTTCATGCGGCTGGTGGACGCCATCCAGGGCTTTCCGGCCATTCTCTCCGCGCTCCTGCTCGCCGCGGTGTTCCGGCCGACGCTCTCCATTTCCATGATCGCGATCGGTGTCGCCTTCCTGCCCGTGTTCGCGCGCCTGACCCGCGCGAGCTTCCTCGAGTTCCGCGACCGCGATTTCGTGGTGGCGGCCCGTGCCCTCGGGGCCGGGGACGGCGCGGTCATCGGCCGGCACATCCTGCCCAACACCCTGCCCCCGCTCATCGTTCAGGCCACCATCAGCTTCCCGGTCGCCATCCTGGCCGAGGCGGGCCTGTCCTACCTGGGGCTCGGCACCCAGCCGCCCAACCCGTCGTGGGGGCTCATGCTACGGGAGGCACAAGCGTTCCTCACCCTCAATCCGTGGTATGCCATCTTCCCGGGTGGCGCCATCGCCCTGACCGTCCTGGGGCTCAACCTGCTGGGCGACGGGCTGCGAGATCTCCTCGATCCCAAGACGGTGGCGTAGTGGCCGGCCCGGGCGTGCGGTTTGTCTCCCTCCAGAACGGGGGAGTGTGCTAGCCTTGGATCGGTGCCGGTTCTCAGGGTAAAGCGGAGTTGGGCCGGCGTTCCCGCGAGCCAACGCCCTCAAAACTAGAAGCAGAGACCAAGAACAAGGAGATCCATACGTGCTTCGACCGCTTCTATACGTTCTCGGCACGCTCCTGGTGACGCAGGCCGCCGTCATCGCCACGTCGGTGTACCTGCACCGCGGGCTCGCGCACCGCGCGCTCAATCTGCATCCGCTCGCGGACTGGGTCTTCCGCTTCGTGCTCTGGTTCACCACCGGTCAGAATCGCCGCGAGTGGGTGGCGGTGCACCGCAAGCATCACGCCTTCACCGACACCGAGCGCGATCCCCACAGCCCGCTCGTCCACGGCTTCTGGAAGATCCAGCTCTGGAACGTCTATTACTACGTGCGCGAGGCCCGCAACCCCGAGACCCTCGCCCGCTGGGCCAAGGACATCCGGGAAGACCTGTGGGACCGCGCGCTGTTCAACAAGGGCACGCTCGGCGGGGTGGTCGGCATCGCCGCCGCCATGCTGGTCCTGGGCCCGGGCTGGGGGCTGCTCCTGGCGGTGAGCCACTTCGTGCTCTACGTCTTCGTGCTGGCCCCCTCCATCAACGGCCTCGGCCACTGGTGGGGTCGGAAGAACTTCGGCAACAACTCGGCCACCAACCTGCGCGTGCTCGCCTGGCTCACCGGCGGCGAGAGCCTGCACAACAACCACCACGCGTATCCCTCGAGCCCCAAGTTCAGCATGGGCCGCTTCGAGTTCGATCCCTCGTGGGTGGTGATCCGCGTGCTCATGCTGCTCCGCCTGGCCCGCGTGGTGGGCGACAAGGTGAAGCTGGCCGCGTAGGACGGCGGCGACCCGGAGTCAGCCGCGCCGGGTCGCCCCAGCACGTCGCGGGCCGAGTGTTCGAACGAGGCCCCGCCGAAACAGCCGAAGA
>DATFUK010000156.1:0-19545 GCA_035260865.1 Candidatus Methylomirabilota bacterium
ACACCGCGCCCGCGGTCGCGGACCTGTTCCTGCAGGGCGTCGCGGCCCGCCGCTAGTCCCCGCCGAGAGGAGATCCGTCCGATGGCGTACGAGACCATGATCCTGAGCCGCGAGGAGCGCGTCGCGATCATAACCCTCAACCGGCCCCCCGCCAACGCGATCAGCGAGGCGCTCATGCGCGAGCTGAACGCGGCCCTGTCGGAGCTGGAAGGCGACGACGGCGTGCGCGCGGTGATCATCACCGGGGCGGGCGACAAGATCTTCTGCGCGGGGGCGGATCTGGGCTCGGCCTTCCAGGGCGCGGACGTCGGCGCGTTCATCCGCTTCGGCAACAGCGTGGTCCGCCGCATCGAGCGGTTTCCCAAGCCGGTCGTCGCGGCGATCAACGGGCACGCGCTCGGCGGCGGTTGCGAGATCGCGATGGGCTGCCACATCCGCATCCTGAAGGAGACCGCGCGGATGGGGCAGACCGAGTCCAATCTCGGCATCACCCCCGGCTTCGGCGGCACCCAGCGCTACCCGCGGCTGATGGGGCGAGGCCTCGCGCTCGAGCACCTGATCCTCGGCACCCAGGTCTCGGCCCAGGAGTGCTACCGCACCGGGCTGGTGAACCGCCTGTCGAAGGAAGGCGAGACCCTCAACGATGCGAAGGCGATGGCCCGCGAGCTGGCCAAGCGGCCGCCCATCGCGACCCGGCTCATCATCGAAGCGGTGGACGACGGCATCCATGCGTCGATGGACACCGCGATCGAGATCGAAGTGCGCGCGTTCCTCCAGACGCTCAAGACCGAGGACGCGGCCGAAGGCATCCAGGCCTTCTTCCAGAAGCGCCCCGCCGACTTCAAGGGCCGCTAGCGCGTGGATCTCGGCATCGCGGGCAAGACCGCCCTCGTCACCGGGGGCGCGCGGAGCCTGGGCAAGCAGGACTGTCTGGCCCTCGCCGCGGAGGGCTGCCGGGTCATCGTGCTCGACCTCAACGGGGAGGGCGCGGCGGAGACCGCGAAGGAGATCACGGAAGCGGGCGGCTCCGCGCGCGGCTACGCCGCGGACATCACCGAGCGGGCCGCGCTGGCCGAGGTCCTGCGCCGCGCCGAGAGCGAGGTGGGCCCGATCGACATCTGCGTGAACAACGCGGGATGGATCTATACGATGGGCCAGCTCAAGGACACCGCGGACGACGACTGGGATCTCAACCTGCGCATCAATCTCACCGGCACCTTCAACGTGACCAAGGCGGTGTTCCCCGGGATGCGCGAGCGGCGGTGGGGCCGCGTGATCTGCATGGCCTCGATCGCGGGCCTGATGGGGGGCTTCGGCCAGGCCGCCTACGCGACGAGCAAGATGGGGGTGATCGGGTTCGCCCGGTCGGTCGCGCTGGAAGGGGCGCGGTACAATGTGACGTCCAACGTGATCGCGCCCGGTATCGTGGGGCCGAACGCGAATCTGTCGCCGTTGTACGAGCGCATGGTCAAGCGGGTGGCCATGCAGCGGGAGGGGCAGCCCGAGGACATCGCCAGCGCGATCGCGTTCCTGTGCTCGGAGCGGGCGCGCTACATCACGGGGGCCGTGCTCACCGTCACCGGGGGCATGGACCTCTTCACGTTCTAAACGTCGAGGTTCGAGAGGAGAAGGAGACGCGCCATGCCGACAGTGAAGGAGACCTTCGACAACATGGCCTCCCGGTTCCGCGCCGAGAAGGCCGCCGGGGTGAACGCCACCATCCAGTACGACATCACCGGGGACCAGGGCGGGACGTGGAACGCGGTCATCAAGGACGGGGCCTGCAATGTCAGCCCGGGCGCGGCCGCGAGCCCGAATCTCACGCTCACGATGTCCTCGCAGGACTGGCTCGACATGACCGGCGGCAAGCTCTCCGGGCAGATGGCCTTCATGTCCGGCAAGCTGAAGCTCAAGGGGGACATGGGCCTCGCCATGAAGGTGGGGAGCCTGTTCCAGGTGTAGCTTTTCGAAGGGGGCCCCAGGACGGGATTGCGCCGGCGAAGCCGGCGCTCGAAGAGGAACTTCCTTGAGCGGTTGACGCGAAGCGTCACGTGGGCGTACGATGAGGGAGCCATGAAGGACGAGCTCTTCACGATGATGGGCGAGATGCCGGCGATGTCGCCGGAGCTGCTGGCGCGGATGCGGGAGGAAGCGAACCGGAACCTTCTCCGCATGAAGCACTTCGGCGAGATGGTGATGAACCCCAAGGAGCCGAAGGTCGGGCCCACGCCCCGGCAGGAGATCTTCCGCACCAACAAGTCGAGGCTCTGGCGGTACGAGTCCCGTTGCACCATCCGGACCCCGCTGCTCTTCGTCCCCAACCTCGGCATCAGCCGGCCGTACATCTTCGACCTGATGCCCAAGGGCTCGTTCATCGAGCACATGACCCAGCAGGGCTTCGACTTCTACCTGGTGGACTGGGGGGTGTTCGGCGAGGAGGACAACGGGCTCACCGTCGAGGACGCGGTGACCAAGATCCTCCCCCGGCTGGCCCGGAAGGCGCTGGAATCTTCGGGTGCCTCCGAGATGTCGGTGCTCGGCTACTGCATGGGCGCGCCGCTCTCGGCCAGCTTCGTCGCGACGCACCCGGAGTTCCCGCTCAAGAACTACATCAATATGGCGGGTCCCATCGACTTCGCCCACGTGGGCCTCTTCGGCAAGTGGCTGGCCCCGGAGGTGTTCGACGTGGACAAGTACGTCGACACGCTCGGCACCATCCCGGCCGAGATGGTCAAGATGGGCTTCAAGCTCCTCAAGCCCACCATGGACGTGAGCACCAACCTGAATCTCTGGTGGAACCTGTGGAACCCGGACTACGTGTCCGGCTTCAACGCGCTGAACAAGTGGGCCAACGAGTACCTGCCGTTCCCGGGCGAGTTCTTCCGCCAGTGGGTGCGGGACTTCTACCAGCAGAACAAGCTGATCAAGGGCGAGCTCATGATGGCGGGCCGTCGCGTGGACCTGCGCGAGATCCGCTGCCCGGTGCTCGCGGTCGGCGCCAAGGAGGACAACATCGCGCCGCCTGCGTGCGTGAAGCCGCTGATGGACGTGGTGAGTACGCGGGACAAGGAGTACGTGGAGCTGCCCGGTGGGCACATCTCGCTGATCGCCGGACGCGGAGCCTCGGTGCATTGCTGGCCGAAGGTGGCGTCCTGGCTGGCCGCGCGCTCGTAGGGCGCGGCCGAGGAGCGTCGTCATGGCCGACAATACCAGTCAGCAGCTGCTCGACATGTGGAAGCGCCAGGTGGAAGAGGGGACGCAGGCCTGGCTCCGCATGATGGGGCAGGCGCAGGTCCCGACGGCGATGCCCAACATGGCGCCCAACATGGCGATGGATCCGCAGGCCTTCTGGCGGCCGTTCATGGACCAGGGCATGGCCGCCTGGTCGAAGGTCATGACCCAGGGGACGGCGCCTTCGCCGGACCTGATGGCGCAGTGGAAGCAGTTCCTCGACCAGTGGATCGCCGCGTGGTCCCGCGTGCTCGAGCAGGCGATGGGCACCGACAACTTCGCCCAATTGATGGGCAAGCAGCTCGAGGGCTTCCTGAACGTCTCCGCTCCCATCAAGAAGGCGGCCGAGCAGCAGATCGACGCCTCGCTCGCTGGTCTCGGCATTCCCTCGCGGGGTCAGGTGACCGCGCTGGCCCGGCACGTGGCGCAGGTCGAGGAGAAGATCGACGCGCTCGAGGACAAGCTGGACCGGGTCCTCCGGCGTCAGGATGCGGGCGGGGCGCCCCGGACGGAGCGGGCATGATCGGGATCACGATCGACGCGATCGCGGTCGGGGACAGTGCCCAGATCACCCGCCGCGTGACCGACGGCGACATCGCGGCGTTCGTGGACGCGGTGGGCGACCACAACCCGGTGCACGCGGACCGCGAGTACGCGGCCACCACCGCGTTCAGGGAGCCGATCGCGCCGGGGATCTGGACCGCCGGGCTCGTCTCGGCGGTCATCGGGACCCGGCTGCCGGGGCCCGGGGCGATCTACCTCTCGCAGGACCTGAAGTTCCTCAAGCCGGTGAAGGCGGGGGACTCGATCTCGACCCGCGTCGAGGTCCTCGAGGTCAACCGCGAGCGGAACCGGATCCGGCTCCGCACCGTGTGCACGAATCAGCGCGCGGAAGACGTGCTCACCGGCGAGGCGGTGGTGATGCCGTCCCGTACGCGAGTTGAGTACTCGCGCCCGGTCGGGTCGATGAGCGCGATGGCGCTCTGGACGCTCCAGCCGCTGGCCTGGATGGCCCAGGGCGCGACGATCTGGGGCATGCTCGGCCTCTCCGCGCTCGCGGTCGCCGCGCCCGGCGTGGATCCGCGCCCGCGTCCCCGGTAAGTCCGCGCCGCGCGCATCGCGCCCGCGCCCCGGCCCGCCTTGTGGGGGTCTGGACCCGGTGCTAGACTGATTTTCGCCATGGCGTACGTCATCAAGCGCTACTCGAATCGCAAGCTCTACGACACGCAGGAGAGCCGCTACGTCACGCTCGAGGAGCTCGAGGAGCTGATCCGGGCCGGCCGGGAGATCTCGGTGGTGGACGTGTCCACCGGCGAGGATCTCACCTCGGTCACCCTCGCCCAGATCATCCTGGAGAACGAGCGCAATCACCGGGCCGCGCTGCCCACCGTCTTCCTCCACCAGCTCATCAAGCACGGCGAGGCCTGGCAGGACTTCGTGCAGAAGTCGCTGCGCTCGAGTCTGGAAGGGCTCATGACCAGCCAGCGCGAGGCCGACCGGGTACTGCGGGAGTGGGCGTCGCGCGCCGGGTGGCTCACCGCCACCGGGCCCGAGCCGTCCGCCAAGGCCGAGAAGCGGGCGGAGCCCGCCGAGGCCGACGCGCTACGCGAGGAAGTGTCGGTGCTGCGGGAGCAGTTGCGCACGCTCGAGGAGCGGCTCGAGAAGAAGCGCGAGAAGTAGCCGCCTCGGCCGCGGGCCGGACCCGACCCGCGGCCGAGTGCGGCTATGCGAGCGGGGTGTAGAGGGTCTGCACCTTCCCGGCGAGCTGGGTGAAGGTGGCCTGGATCTCCTTGCCGGTATGCTCGGCGGTCACCTGCATCCGCTCGGCCGAGCGGGACATGGCCTGCGCGGTGCCCTCGAAGAGCTTGAAGGTCCGCTGCGCGCTCTCCACCGACTCCAGCACGCCCTTCTGGTAGAAGTTGAAAGGATTGCGCGGCGCCTCCTGCATCTCGTCCTGCCGACGCAGTACGTACGACTGCCCTTCCTTCACTGCCTCCACCGCGGAAGACTGCAGCTCGGCGTAGAGCCGCACGCCTTCCTTCGCGGCGCTGGCCGAGAGATCTACGAGCTCGCGGAGCACCTTCTGGTTCGCGTCCGCCATGAGCGAGAAGGCCTCGACGGTGCGGCTCGTGAGCTGGGCCAGGAAGTCGCTGGACTGAAGCAGGGGATTCGTCGTCATCGTTCGCTCCTTGGTGTCGGGTCGATTCGGCTACAGCTGCGAGGATAACGCGCTGCGTAACATCGGTCAAGAGTTTTGTTGCGCCGCGTCATCCTCAGCATGATATACGGGTGTCTCCGGTTGGAGGCATCTCCGTAACCCATCGAAAAACATGACACTAGCGCGCCTGGCCGAGGACGGCCTCGACAAGTACGGGGAGTACGTCGCCCTCGCCTTCGAGGGGCGGCAGTACACCAACCTGGACCAGCAGTGCTCCGCGTCGCGGCTCGCGCACGCGCTCCGGCGCCTGGGCGTGAGGCCTGGCGATCGCGTCGTCGTCATGCTCCCGAACTGCCCCGAGGTCATCCAGAGCTACGGCGCGATCCTCAAGTGCGGGGCGGTCATCGTGCCGGTCATCTTCCTGCTCGGCGACAAGGAGGTGGCCCACATCGTGGCCGACTCCGAGGCGAAGGTGGTGATCACCTCCACCGACATGCTGTGGAAGGTGGAGGGGCAACTCGGCGTCCTGCCCACGCTTCACCACGTGCTGCTGGCCGACGGAGGCGGCGACGGCCGGACGCGCTCGCTGGCGGAGGAGACCGCGGGCGAGTCCGCGACCTTCACCGCGGCGGAGCGCGCGGCGGACGATCTCGCGGTCATCCTCTACACCTCCGGGACGACGGGCGTGCCCAAGGGGGTGGCGTTGTCCCACGCCAATCTGGAGTCCAACGCGCGCGCGGCCGCCTCGCTCAACGAGCTGGGGCGGGACGACTGGGCGGTGGCGGTGCTGCCCCTGTCGCATTCCTACGGTCTCACCGTGATGAACGCGGGGCACATCCTGGGCTCGCGGGCGGCCCTGCTGCGCTGGTTTCATCCGGAGGCGGTGCTCCAGACGATCCAGGAGTTCCGGGCGGTCTCGATGTCCGCGGTGCCGACCATGCTCATCTATCTCCTCAACTATCCCGATGCGGAGCGATTCGACACGTCGTCCATGCGGGCGTGGGGGTCGGGCGCGGCGCCGCTGCCGGTCGAGATCGTCGAGCCCTTCGAGAAGAAGTTCGGCGGGCGCATCCTCGAGGGCTACGGGCTCACCGAGGCCTCGCCGGTGGTGTCGGCGCACCGCCTCTCGGGGCCCCGCAAGCTCGGCTCGGTCGGGCGGGCTATTCCGGGGGTGAGCATCTCGATCCAGGATGACGACGATCGCCCGCTGCCCACCGGAGAGATCGGGGAGGTCTGCGTGCGGGGGGCCAACGTGATGTCCGGCTACTACCGCAGCCCCGAGGAGACCGCGCGCACGGTGCGGGGCGGGTGGCTGCACACCGGAGACATGGGCCGGCTCGACGCGGACGGCTTCCTCTTCATCGTCGAGCGCAAGAAGGACCTGATCATCCGTGGCGGGTTCAACATCTATCCCCGCGAGGTCGAGGAAGCGCTCTACGCCCACCCGCACGTGGCGGAAGCGGCGGTGGTCGGCATGAAGGACCCCCTGATGGGTGAGGACGTGGTGGCCTTCGTGGTCGTCAAGGACGGCCAGCGCGTTTCCGGCGAGGAGATCGCCGCGTTCTGCGAAACCCGCCTGGCCCGATTCAAGTGCCCGAAGCAGATCCGCTTCGTCGATTCGCTGCCCAAGAGCCCGATCGGCAAGATTCTCCGCAAAGAGCTCCGCACACAGGTGTGAGGAGGGGACCATGGCCCACGACAATCTCGCGAGCATGTTCTGGAACCGGGTCGAGCGCGACGGTGATCGCGCGGCCCAGCGGTACAAGGCCAGCGGGACCTGGCACACGCTCAGCTGGCGCCAGGTCGGCGAGGCGGTGCGCGAGCTTGCCACCGGCCTGCTCGTCCTCGGCCGTCGCAAGGACGACGCGGTGGGCATCCTCTCCGCGAGCCGCGCGGAGTGGGTGCAGGCCGACTTCGCGATCTTCTCGGCGGGGTGCCGCACGATCCCGATCTACCCGACCTATCCGCCCGACCTGATCCAGTACCTCGTCAACGATGCGGGGGTGAAGACTCTCTTCGTCGAGGACGCGGGTCAGCTCGCCAAGGTGCTCGAGGTGCAGGGGAAGCTGGACGGGCTCGAGCAGATCGTCGTGATGCAGGGCTACGAGGGCGAGGCCTCGCCGCGGATCATGACCTGGGACGAGCTGCGGCGGCAGGGGCGCGACAACCTGGAGCGGCTGAAGAGCGACCTGGCCGGGCGGGTGGCCGCGGTCCGGCCGGAGGACATCGCGACGATCGTCTACACCTCCGGCACCACCGGGCCGCCCAAGGGCGTCGTGCAGACCCACGGCAACCACGTGTCCACGCTGGAGTCCGCGGCCAAGATGGACACCATCGAGGACGGGGCGACCCACCTGCTGTTCCTGCCCCTCGCGCACTCCTTCGCCCGCCTCGAGTCGTTCCTGGGCGTGCACCGGGGGCTCGTCACCGCCTTCGCGGAGAACATCGACAAGCTCCGCGATAATCTGCCCGAGGTGAAGCCGGATTTCATCTGCAGCGTGCCCCGCGTGTTCGAGAAGGTCTACGCGGGCGTCATCGCCAAGGCGGAGGCGGGCTCGCCGATCAAGAGGAAGATCTTCCACTGGGCGCTCGGGGTGGGCCGCGAGGTGTCGCGTCTCCAGCAGGCCCGCAAGCCGGTGCCGGGCGGGCTCGCCTTCAAGTACCGCCTCGCCCACAAGCTCGTGTTCTCGAAGCTCCAAGGGGCCCTCGGCGGGCGGCTGCGCTTCGCGGTCTCGGGGGGCGCGCCGCTCTCCAAGGAGATCGCGGAGTTCTTCCACGCCGCGGGCATCCTGATCCTGGAGGGCTACGGCCTCACCGAGACCTGTCCCTCGCTCACCTTCAACCGGCTCCAGCACTTCAAGTTCGGATCGGTGGGGCAGGCCCAGCCCGGGATCGAGGTCAAGATCGCGGCGGACGGCGAGATCCTCGGCCGGGGCGGCAACATCGCGAAGGGCTACTTCAAGAAGCCGGAGGCCACCGCGGAGGTGTTCCTGGCCGACGGCTGGTTCGCCACCGGCGACATCGGCCGCTTCGACGAGGACGGGTTCCTCTTCATCACCGACCGGAAGAAGGATCTCATCGTGACCGCGGGCGGGATGAACATCGCGCCGCAGAACATCGAGAACCTGCTCAAGGGCGATCCGTTCATCAGCCAGGCGATGGTGCACGGCGACAAGCGCCCGTACCCGGTGGCCATCCTCACCCTGAATCCGGAGGAGCTGGCGAAGTTCGCCAAGGAGCAGGGGATCCTCAACACCGAGCCCGCCGCGCTCGCCAAGCATCCGAAGGTGGTCGAGCGGGTGGCCCGCATCGTGGAAACGCGCAACGGCGAGCTCCAGTCCTACGCCAAGGTCAAGAAGTTCGCGATCCTGCCCGGCGACTTCACGGTGGAGAACGGCTTGCTCACGCCCACCTTGAAGGTCAAGCGCCGGATCATCACGGACAAGCACCGGGAGCTGCTCGATTCCCTCTACCGATAGTCCCGCCGCGGCCCCGCGTCTCGATGGCCGCGTGGCCATCGTCACCGGGGCCAGCCGCGGGCTCGGGCGGGCGATGGCGGTGGCGCTGGCGGAGGCCGGCGCCGACGTGGCGGTGGCCGCGCGCGCCCGGCCCGACCTCGAGGAAACCGCGAGGCTGGTCGGCGCGACCGGCCGTCGCGCCATCGTGGTGGAGACGGACGTCACCGTCTATCCACAGGTGGAGACGCTGGTGCGCCGCACCATCGCGGAGCTGGGCGGTCTGCACGTGGTGGTGAACAACTCCGGGATCGCGCGGGTGGCCCCGGTGGCCCAGATGGCGCCGGAGGACTTCCGCGCCACCCTCGAGGTCAACCTGGTCGGCGTCTTCAACGGCTGCCGGGCCGCCGCCGCGCATCTCCTGGCCCAGAAGGCCGGGAAGATCATCAACATCTCCTCGGTACTGGGCCAGGTGGGCCTGCCCGGCTACAGCGCCTACGCGGCGTCGAAGAGTGGGGTCATGGGGTTCACCCGCGCGCTCGCCGCGGAGTGGGCGCGCCACGGGATCCAGGTGAACGCGGTCGCGCCCGGCTGGTTCGTCACCGAGATGAACGCGGACGCGTTCGCGGACGAGCGCACGCGCGAGCGGCTGCTCCGGGATGTGCCGCTCCGGCGCACCGGCCGCGTCGACGAGATCGGCCCGCTCGTCGTCTACCTGGCCTCCGCCGCCTCCGACTTCATGACCGGCCAGACCCTGTTCCTCGACGGCGGCCACTCGGCGGTCTGAGGCCGGGCGGGTCGCGCTCCACCGGCGCCGCTCGCCGAGTGCGTCATCTGCGGGCCCGAGAGTCGCCGCGGTCTGCGCGTGCGCTTCCGGCGGCGGGGCGACGCGATCGTCGGGTCGTTCACGCCGGGCTCGGCGCATCAGGGCTGCCGTGGCCTGATGTCGGGGGGCCTGCTCGCCGCGATCTTCGACTGCCTGCACTACCGTCTGGCGCTCGTGCGCGGGGTGGTCCTCGCGGTGACCGCGCGGATCGAGGTGGACTGTCGCGCGCCGGTACCGCTCGGCCGGCCGGTGCGCTTCGAGGCCCGCCTGGTCGGCGGCACCGTCGCGGCCGAGTCGCGCGCGATCTACGTCGAGATCCTGCCGGGCCGATTGCCCGGCGGCGGACGCTAGGCCCCCGCCTCCGGCGGGAGCGATTCCCAGAACCGCCGCTCGGCTTCGCGCGGCGCGGCTTCCACGCGGCACCGTCGGTCGAGGATCATGGTACGGCGCCGGGCCGTGTCGTAGGCCGGCCACTCGCCGATGCCCGGATGGCCCGGCCGCCCGGTGCGCGCGAAGGCGATCCACGCGTCCTGGATCTGCCCGGCGAGCGCGTGCGCCGCCGGCCCCTTGCCGGTGAACGGGCGGATGAGCGGGTGCTCGAGGGTGCCGAACAGAAAAGGCAGTTCGAGCGCGTGACAGGCGCCGAAGAGCCCGCCCATCGCGGGTGAGGGCCACGTGAAGAGGTAGGCGTAGGTCTCCGGCTGATGCGCCGCCTGCAGTCCGGCGAGCCGCATCGCCGGGTACCGCATGGTCCGATCGGACTCGATGGCGAACCACAGGTCGCCCGGCTCGGCGCGCTCGCCGCGGGCGGCCCGCGCGTCACGGTAGACCGCGATGGCCCGCCGCGCCGCCTCCGTCCCGCCGGGAATCGCCTCCGCGCATCGGGCCAGGAGCTGGGCCTCGTCGAGCGTCGTCGCCTCCGGATCCAGCGGGGCGAAGAGCCGGGCCTCGTCCAGGTTGGTGCCGATCAGCATCGGGATACCGCGGGCCTCTCCATCGCGGATCGCGGCGAGGGGATCGCGGGGGATCACGTCGCCGTCGATCACCGGCTGGAAGGGCAGACCGCGGGTGCGCAGCGCGCGGAACGCGGCCATCTCCGGCGCGGCGGGAGCGCGGCGCCTCTCTCCGCGCCGGCGGAGCAGGCTCAGCAGCCCGCGCGAGATCGGCGTGACGACGCCGCCGAAGCGGCGGCGCGCCAGCGAGAGCCCGAGAAAGGCCGCGCCCGCCGCGCGCTGGCCGGCGGGGGAGAGGGTACCGAGGACGTGGTGCTCGCCCAGGAGCAGATCCATGAAGAGGCGCCGCTGGGCCGCGAGCAGGCGCGCGGGGTCGGCGGCGCGCAGCTCCTCGGGCGAGGTCACCGCGATGTCCGCGAGGACCCGGTCGGTGAGGCGCGCGGCGACGTCGCGCGGCCATATGTAGTTGGCGGCTCCGGACTGGAGGATCGCGCGGCGGAAGAGGCCGCGGGCGCGGGGCATGCCGAGGAGGGTGGCGCAGCTCATCGCGCCCGCCGACTCGCCGAAGATCGTCACGTTGCCCGGATCGCCGCCGAACGCGGCGATCTCGTCGCGCACCCATTCGAGCGCGGCCACCTGGTCGAGCATCCCCTCGTTGCCGGTCGCGGGCAGGCGCTGGCCGAAGCGATCGCGCAGACGCAGGAAGCCCAGCGCTCCCAGCCGGTAGTTGATGGTGACCACGACCACATCCCCGCGGCGGGCCAGGATCGCGCCGTCGTAGAGCATCTGGGAACCCGATCCCAGAACGAAGGCGCCGCCGTGGATCCAGACGAGCACCGGCCGGCGGCCCCGGTCCGCGCCGGGCGTCCAGACGTTCAGGTAGAGGCAGTCCTCGCCGGTGCGGCTGATCCCCAGGCTCATCAGCGGTCCGACGAGCGCGCCGTTCTGCGACGCCGACGGCCCGAAGCGGGTCGCGTCGCGAGCCTCGCGCCAGGGCTCGGGCGGCTCGGGCGGCCCGAATCGCAGCGGGCCGACCGGCGGGCGCGCGAAGGGGAGGCCGCGGAAGACGGCGAGGCCTCCCTCGGTGGCGCCGCGGACCGGTCCACGACGGGTCTCGACCAGGGCATCCATGGCCTCTATACTATCGTTCCTCATGACCACAGACGGCCGCGAGTACCCGCGCAGCATTCGCCTCCGGGACGGCGCGCAGGTCACCCTGCGGCTGATGACCCCGGCCGACGCCGCGTCGATCGCTTCCTTCGCCCGCAGCCTGCCCGAGGACGACCTCCTGTTCCTGCGCATGGACATCACCGATCCGGAGGCGGTCGCCCACTGGATGCGCAACCTGGAGGCGGGCCTGACCACCACCGTGATCGCGGAGACGGGCGGAGCGATCGCGGGGTATGCCGCGCTGGTGCAGAACCGGGTGGGCTGGCAGCGGCACCTGGGCGAGATCCGGACCCAGGTCGCGCTGCCCTTCCGCTCCCAGGGCCTGGGCCGGGCCCTCGCCGGCGAGATCTTCTCGCTCGCCCGCGGGCGCGGCCTGCGCAAGATCGTGGCCCAGATGACGCCCGACCAGAAGGGGGCGATGGCCACCTTCGAGCGGCTCGGGTTCCGGCCGGAGGCGCTGCTGCAGGATTTCGTGGTGGATCGGTCGGGGCGCACCCGCGACCTCGTGGTCATGGCCTTCGACGTGACCGGCCTCACCGAGCACGTGGACTAGCCCTCGGTGCCCTCGAAGAACCGGCTCGACCCGATCCCGCAGCCGCCCCGGACGCTGCTGCTGGGCAACCTCCTCGCGCTCGGGACGACCGCGCCCATCCAGGACATGATGCGCCTGGCCCGCGAGTACGGGCCGATCTACTGGCTCGACATGATGGGCAAGCCGGTGGTGGTGGTCTCCGGCTTCTCCCTGGTGGACGAGCTGTGCGACGAGACGCGCTTCGACAAGAGCGTCAAGGGAGCCCTCCGGCGCCTTCGGGCTTTCGCGGGGGACGGGCTCTTCACCGCGTATACCCAGGAGCCGAACTGGTCGCGGGCCCACAACATCCTGCTGCCGAACTTCGGCCAGCGGGCGATGCAGGGCTACCACTCCATGATGGTGGACATCGCGGAGCAGCTGGTGCTCAAGTGGGAGCGCCTGAACGCGGACGACGAGGTGGACGTCACCCACGACATGACGTCGCTCACCCTCGACACCATCGGGCTCTGCGGCTTCGGCTACCGCTTCAACTCGTTCTACCGCGACACCAACCATCCCTTCGTGGGCGCCATGATCGGGGCCCTCGGCGCCTCGATGGAGACGCGGGGGTTGCCGCTCGAGAGCTTCATCAAGAAGGATCGCGAGCGCCAGCTGGGGGCCGACATCCACTACATGAACGAGATGGTGGATCGCATCATCCTGGAACGGCGCCAGGGCGACGACACGGCGGACAAGCCCGACCTGCTGAGCTGCATGCTCTCGGGGGTGGACAAGAAGAGCGGGGAGCGGCTCGACGATCTCAACATCCGCTACCAGGTCATCACCTTCCTGATCGCGGGGCACGAGACCACCAGCGGCCTCCTGTCCTTCGCGGTCTACTTCCTGCTGCAGAACCCCGAGGCCCTCGCGCGCGCTTACGAGGAGGTGGACCGGGTGCTCGGCCCGGACGTCTCCGCGCCGCCGACCTACGCGCAGGTCAACCAGCTCACCTACCTCGACCAGGTGCTCAAGGAGTCGCTTCGCCTCTGGCCGACCGCGCCGGTCTTCGCGCTCTCGCCCCACAAGGACACGATGATCGGCGAGCGGTACCGGATGAAGAAGCCGTACCAGATCGTGGTGCTGACCCCGATGCTCCATCGCGACCCCGCGGTGTGGGGCGAGCGGGCCGAGGTCTTCGACCCCGATCACTTCTCGCGCGAAGCCGAGCGCGCACGTCCCGCCAACGCCTACAAGCCGTTCGGCAACGGCCAGCGCGCCTGCATCGGGCGGCAGTTCGCCCTGCAGGAGGCGGCCCTGGTGCTGGGCATGGTGCTCCAGCGCTTCAAGCTGATCGACCACACGCGCTACCGGCTCAAGCTCAAGGAGACGCTGACCGTGAAGCCGGACGGCTTCCGCATCCGGGTGCGGCGCCGGAGCGATCGCGATCGGGCCCGCCCCGCGTCCCGGGTCAACGGCCGAGCGGCGGCCCTCCCGGCCATCGAAGCGCCGGTCCCCGCGGCGGGCCCGCGCCACGGCACGCCGCTCCTCGTGCTCTACGGGTCGAACCTCGGCACCGCGGAGGAGGTGGCCCGCCGCGTGGCCGAGTCGGGCGAGGTGGGCGGCTTCGCGGTGACGGTGGCGCCGCTCGACGAGTACGCGGAGCGCCTGCCCACCGCGGGCGCGGTGGTCATCGCGTCGGCCTCGTACAACGGCACGCCCCCCGACAACGCGGCGCGCTTCTACGAATGGCTGCGCGGCGCCGACCCGGCCGCCACGTCGCTCGCGGGCGTGCGGTACACCGTCTTCGGCTGCGGCAACCGCGACTGGGTGTCCACCTTCCAGGCGGTCCCCCGCTTCATCGACGAGCGCCTCGCCGCGCTCGGCGCGGAGCGCCTCTACGGCCGCGGCGAGGGCGACGCGCGGGAGGACTTCGACGGGCAGTTCCAGGCCTGGCACGAGCGGCTCGGGGGAACGCTCGCCAAGGCCCTCGGCGTCGAGCTCGCGGCCGGGGAGCCGGCGGAGGCCGCGCACCTCGCGGTCGAGACGGTGGAGGGCGGCGAGGCGAGCCCGTTCGTGGACTCGCTGGGCGCGCGCGCGATGCGGATCGCGGCGAACCGCGAGCTGCACACCAAGACCGGGCCCGAGGCCTCGTCCCGCTCGACGCGCCATCTCGAGCTCGAGCTGCCGGAGGGCGTGGCCTACCGCGCGGGCGATCACCTGGGCGTGATCCCGCGCAATGCGGACGCGACGGTCCAGCGGGTGGCCGCGCGGTTCGGGCTCGATCCGGCCGCCTCGGTCCGGCTGAGGCCCGCGGCGAGCCGGAAGACCTTCCTGCCGGTGGACCAGGCGATCCGCGTGGACCGGTTGCTCGGCGATTACGTCGAGCTGCAGGACCCGGCCACTCGCCGGCAGATCCAGGAGATGGCGGCCAGCACGGAGTGCCCGTGGACGCGCCCGCGGCTACTGGCCCTCACCGAGAATGAGGCGCGCTACCGCGAGGAGGTCCTGGGTCGCCGCAAGTCGGTGATCGATCTCCTCGAGGAGTTCCCGGCCTGCCCGCTTCCGTTCAACCGCTATCTCGAGATGCTCCCGCCGCTCCGCCCACGCTACTACTCGATCTCCTCGTCGCCGCTCCAGGACCCGCGGCGCTGCAGCATCACGGTGGCGGTGGTGGACGGTCCCGCCCGCTCGGGCCGCGGCACCTTCCAGGGGGTGTGCTCGAGCCACCTGCTCCGCCAGCCCGAGGGCGCGCACATCCACGCTTTCGTCAAGGACACGAAGTCCGCGTTCCGCCTCCCGGAGGATCCCGCGACCCCGATCATCATGATCGGTCCCGGCACCGGCCTCGCCCCGTTCCGCGGTTTTCTCCAGGAGCGCGCCGCGCTGCGGGCGGCGGGCCGGGCGGTCGGCCCCGCGCTGCTCTTCTTCGGCTGCCGGCATCCGCGCCAGGACTTCATCTACGAGGATGAGCTGCGCGGCTTCGCCGAGCAGGGCGTGGCGCGCCTCTTCGCGTGCTTCTCCCGGCTGGCCGACGAGCAGAAGACCTACGTGCAGGATCAGGTGCTGCGGCAGGGCGCGGAGGTCTCGAAGCTCCTCCAGGCGGGGGCGGTGGTCTACGTCTGTGGGGACGCGAGCCGGATGGCCCCGGATGTGCGGCGCGCGTTCGCGGCCATCCACCGACAGGAAACGGGCGGCGATGAGCGCGCGGCCGAGGCCTGGCTCGACGGGCTCGCCGCGGCGAACCGCTATCTCGTGGACGTCTGGGCGGCGGGCTAGCCGGGCGGGATCAAGCGGCCGTCACAGCAGCTCCAGCAGGAGGTGGATCGCGTAGAGGCCGCCGCCCGCCAGCCCACCCACCACCGTCCCGTTCACGCGGATGTATTGAAGATCGTCCCCCGCGTGCTCCTCGACGAGGCGCACCGCGCCCTCCGGCCCGAGCGCGTGGACGCCCCGCTCGATGAAGTGCGCGATGCGGTCGTGGTAACGGTCCACCGCCCCGGTGAGGCGCTCCTTGAGCCAGCGATCGAGCGACCGCCGGAGCGCGGTGTCCTCCGCGAGCGTCCGCCGCGCGCGGTCGAGCCGGGCGGCGATCCAGCTCACCAGCTCGGACGGCCGGGCGTCGAGGTCCGCGAGGACGAGCTTGCGGAGCCCCGCCGCCGCGTCCTCGAGCAGCCGCGCCACCGCCGGACTCGCGAGGAGCTCCTCCTTCGCCGCCTCGACGCGCGCGGCCAGGTCGGGATCGGCGCGGAGACGCTCGGGCAGCGCGGCGAGGGTCTCGGTGAGCCGCCGGCGCAGCGGATCGTCGGGATCGTCCGCGATCCGCTTGAGTGCGTTGTGGAGCGCGCTGACGAGCCGGTCGCGGTCGATGAGCCCGAACGTGTTCGCCAGTCCCATGAGGAGGCGCGGGTAGACGCCCATCCGCGCGCGATACCCGGCCAGCACCTCGTCCACCAGGTCGCCGACGCTGGCGCGGAAGTCGGGCCGCTCGAGCGCCTCGATCAGCGCGGCCGCCACCGCCTCGATCAGCCGCTGGTCCCAGCCCTGCTTGCGCGCGATCTCGATGGCGGTGGCCAGGAGCGGCGCGATGGGGTTCGCGCGCGCCAGCCGCGTGAGCCAGAGCGTGACGTCCCCGGTCGCCGCGGGGGTGACCTGCTCCGCCGCCCAGCTCGCGATCGCGCGGACCACCGCCTCGAGGTCGGCCGGCCTCATGCGCTCGGCGCCGCGGGCCAGGAGGTCGGCGATGTCGAAGCGCGCGATCTCCTGGGTGACGTACTCCTTGGTGAGCACGCGATCGCCCACCATGGTGCCGACCCGCTGGGCCATCAGCTCCCAGTTCGCGGGGATGATCGCGGTGTGGGGGATCGGCAGACCGAGCGGATGCCGGAACAGGGCGGTGACCGCGAACCAGTCCGCGAGGCCCCCGACGATGCCGGCCTCGGCGATGGCCAGGACGAGGCCACCCCACCACCGGGCGCGCAGGGGGTACGCCGCCACCGCCAGGGCGACCGCCGCCAGCAGCACGAGCAGGGCGAGGCGCCGCTGGCGGGGCGGCCGCCGAGATCCGGGCGCGTCGCGGCCGTCCACGGGCGCAGCCTACTACGGGGCCTCCGGCCCGCCTAGCATCGTAACGCTCGGCGTCAAAATATACTTGACAGCATAACGCGATGTGTTAGTCTCAGTGCGTCATGAGCAACACTTCTAACCGGCAACCTCAAGACGATGGAAGGAGCAGGACGATGGCGACCAATTGTGGATCCCTCACGGACGTGCAGGGCAAGGTGCTCGAGGCGGTGGCGGCGTTCACCCAGGCCAACCAGCGGGTGGTCGGGGAGCTGATCGAGCTGTCCTCGCAGGCGGCGCGCGAGAGCCTGCGTACCCTCGCGGAGATGCAGACGGCGGCGATGGAGACGGTCCGCGCCATGCCGATGCCCGCGGCCGGCCCGACCATGGAGGAGCTGCGCCAGGACCCCTTCGCGCTCTACCGCAAGGGCTTCCAGGCGACCGCGAAGCTCGTCGAGACCCATGCCCAGATCGTGACCCGCAACGTCGAGAAGCTCCAGGAGTCGACGGGTCGCGCCGCCAAGGAGATCGAGCAGGCGGCCAGCGGCTACATGAGCCGCATGAAGGACCTCTACTCGCGCTAGTCCTCGTCCGCTA
The DNA here is from genome assembly GCA_035260865.1 of Candidatus Methylomirabilota bacterium. Lineage (GTDB taxonomy): Bacteria > Methylomirabilota > Methylomirabilia > Rokubacteriales > CSP1-6 > CAMLFJ01. The sequence continues at coordinate 17,462 of DATFUK010000156.1, forward strand.
GGTCGCGGCGGCGGGGACCGGGGTGCCGGTTCCCGCCGTCTCGGCCGCATCGGTCGCCTGGAGCAGCTCGGCGAACGACGCCTTCAGGCATTCGACGTAGAGCCAGACGTCGGGCACCCGCTGCGGGTCCACCGTGACTCCGACGGTCAGCCGCTGGTCGTAGGTGAGGATCGCGTTCACCAGGCCCACCTCGCTGGCGAGCGGGATGAGCGGGCACCAGCCGATCAGCTTGTGTCCCGAGAGGTAGAGCGGGATCTGCGGCCCCGGCACATTGGTCGAGACCGTGTTCAGCAAGGTGTTCGGCACCGTGAGCTGCCCGGCGACCGCCTGCACCGCGGGAGGCACGCGGTCCATCAGGTGAGTCATCTCGTAGAGCCCGCCCGCCTGGTCCTGGTCCTTGAGGCGCGTCATCGCCTCGCGCTCCGCGGCCAGCCGCGCCACCGGATCGAGCACGCCCACGTGGAGCGGCGCGAAGATCATCGACACCAGGTTGCCGAGGGCGCCGCGCTCGTCGGGGCGCCGCATGCTCACCGGACACATCGCGCGGATCTCGACCCCGTCGGTCGGCAGGCCGAGGGCGCGCAGGTAACGCCCCATGCCGCCCGCGATCACGGTCAGCACCACGTCGTTCACGGTGCCGCCCAGCACCGACTTCACCCGCCGGAACTCGCCGAATGGAAACTCCGCCCACCCGAACCGCCGCTCGGTGGAGATCGGGCCGTTGAACGGCACGCGCGGGGCCGGGCGCAGCAGGTTGGGCGCCGAGGTGCCGACCGCGCCCGCGAGCTGGCGCAGCCGGCCCTCCAGCTCGGTCGGCCGGAGCAGGCGGAAGGCGTCGTCGGTGAGCGCCTGGGTCACCTCGGTGAGCCGGTCCTTCACCGCGTCCTGCAGGAGCGCGAGCGAGTCGGGGATCGCCCGGGGCTGCCAGGCCGTGGCGGGCGGCGCGGGCGGTGGGGCGTCCGGCTTGAGATCGTGCAGCACCATGGTGAGATCCACGCCGGAGACGCCATCGATCATGGCGTGGTGCACCTTCCAGATCACCGCGGTATTGCCGTCGGCGCGGCCGTGGATCACGATCAGCTTCCAGAGCGGATGCTCGCGGTCGAGCATCCCCGCGAACGCCTGGCCGCCGATCTCCGAGAGCACACGGTCGTCACCCGGCGGCGGCAGCGTCACCTCCGCCACGTGATTGCGGATGTCGAAGGCCGCGTCGTCCTCCCAGGTCGGATGCGCCACCGCGAAGAGCGGGAACACCACCTTCTGGCGGTACCGCGGCAGCAGGTGCAGACGGTCTTCCAGGGCTCGCACCAGCGTGCCGAGCGGGAGGCGGCCCTCGTAGACCATGGACCCGCCCACGTGCATGGGCTGAGCGGGCTTCTCCGCGTAGAGGAAGGTGGCGTCGATCGTCGTGAGGCGACGCTGTAGCGCCACGCGGCTCGCTCCGGGTGGGGGGCGCTACGCGGGGGTCGGTTGCGGCGCGCGCGCGAGGTGGCGCGCGATGGCCCGGTACGCGCCGGGATTGGCGACGAGCGCCACGTGCGTGCCCGTCACCTCGACGTCGGTCGCCGGATCGTCGTTCACGCAGACCCGCCAGTCCACGATGCCGTCGGTCTTCGTGTACACCGCGAGCTGCGGGACCGAGGCGGGGATGGCGGTCGCGAGGCCCGTCACCGCCTCGCAGCGGCAGAAGCCGGTATAGCAATCGGGCCGGTCCTCGCGTCGCACCTGCTCGCGGACGCGATCGGAGGCCGCCAGCACGAGCGGATGGGAGCGCACGCCGCGGAAGGGCGAGCCGAGCGTCACGACCGAGGCGACCAGCTCGGGCCGGCGTGCGGCCAGCGATCGCGCGAGCATGCCGCCCAGGCTGTGACCGATCAGGTGCGCCGGGCGGGCGGTGGCGGCCCGCGCCGTCTCGACCGTCTCGAGCAGCCGTCGCGAGAGCACATCGAGGCACTCCGCGTTGCGCCCGATGCGCGAGAGATAGGGCCGGTAGCCGATCCGGGCCAGCCAGCCATAGAGCTCGAGCAGGTACCAGTCGGTGCCGAGGCCGGCGGGTGCCGGCCAGCAGCAGCGGGCGGGCACGG
>DATFUK010000157.1:0-4462 GCA_035260865.1 Candidatus Methylomirabilota bacterium
ACCTCGTGCGCGTCGCGGAAGGGCAGGCCCTGGCGGACGAGGTAGTCCGCGAGATCGGTCGCGGTGGAGTAGTGGGCCCCCGCGGCGTCGCGCATGCGGTCGACCCGGAAGGTCAGCGAGCCGAGCATCGGAGGCAGCACGCGGAGGATCGCCTCGAGCGTGTCCACCGTGTCGAAGAGCGGCTCCTTGTCCTCCTGCATGTCCGAGTTGTAGGTGAGGGGAAGCCCCTTCATCACGGTCAGCGCGGCGGTGAGGTTGCCGTAGAGGCGGCCGGTCTTGCCCCGGATCAACTCGGCCACGTCGGGGTTCTTCTTCTGCGGCATGATGGACGACCCGGTCGCGAAGGCGTCCGGGAACTCCACGAAGCCGAACTCCGACGTCGCCCACAGGGTGAGATCCGCGGCGAGCCGCGAGCAGTGCATGCCGAGGATCGCGGCGTGGGACAGGAACTCCAGCACGAAGTCCCGATCCGCCACCGCGTCCATGCTGTTGGGGCTGGGCGCGCTGAAGCCGAGATCGCGCGCGAGCGCCTCGCGGTCGATCGCGAAGGCGGCCCCCGCGAGGGCGGCGGCCCCCAGCGGCATCACGTTGACGCGCGCGCGCCCGTCGCGGAAGCGCCCGCGATCGCGCTCCAGCATGAAGACGTAGGCGAGCAGGTGGTGGGCCAGCAGGACCGGCTGGGCGCGCTGCAGGTGCGTGTAGCCGGGCATCGGCGCCTCGCCGTGCCGCTCGGCCTGGGCGACGAGCGTGCGCTCGACCTCCACCAGCCCCGCGTCCACGTGATCGAGGACGTCCCGGAGATAGAGCCGCTCGTCGAGCGCGATCTGGTCGTTGCGGGAGCGGCCGGTGTGGAGTTTGCCGCCCACCGACCCCGCGAGCTCGACGAGCCGCCGCTCGACGTTCATGTGGATGTCCTCGAGCTCGCGCCGGAAGGGGAAGGTGCCGCCCTCGAGCTCGCGGCGGACGCCGTCCAGGCCCGCGAGCAGGCTATCGAGCTCGGCGTCCGTGATCAGCTTGGCCCGCGCCAGCGCTCGCGCCCACGCGGCGCTGCCGGTCAGATCGTGGGGCCAGAGCCGGCGGTCGAAGGACAGGGACGCGGTGAACGCTTCCGCGGTCGGATCGGCCCCTTCGGCGAAGCGCCCGGACCAGGCCTTGCCCGGGGGCGTGCCGCCGGCGGTCACGAGGCGTCCGCGCGGCCGGCGGCCGCGACGGGGGCGGGCGGCACGCGCAGAAGCGCGGCGATCTCGGACATGATGCGATGGGTGACCTCGTCCCGCTCGGTCCGCGCGATGGGCCCGCGGCGCGCGCGGCCGAAGTGGATCGGCTCCCCGAACCGGACCGCGAGCGGGCGGCGCCGCGGCAGGTAGAAGCGCCGCCCGCGGAGGGCCTCGTAGGTGCCCTCGATGGCGGCGGGCACCACCGGCACGCCCGCGCGGAGCGCGACCATCGCCGCGCCGGGACGCCCGCCCACGAGCCGGCCTTCCTGGCTGAACGGCCCCTCCGGGAAGATGCCGACCACGCGGCCTGCGTCCAGCACGTGGAGCACGCGCTTGATCGCGCCGGGATCCGGCCGCTCCAGGGCCACCGGGATCGAGCCGATGCGCCGGTGGAAGGGCGGGTGCAGCGGGGTCGCCCGGAACACGCGCGGCATGACGAGGAACGCGATCGGCCGCGGCACCGCCACGCCCAGCACCACGCCGTCCAGATAGTTGTGATGGTTGGAGGCCAGGATGAACGGTCCGGCCACCGGCAGCCGCTCCGCGCCCTCGACCCGCAGATCGAACAGCCCGTGCAGCAGCACCCCGGCCACGCCGCGGAGCACGCGGTACACCGGCGGGAACACCTCCGCCGGCACACGGCGCGCCGCCACAGCCGCGGCCGGCCGCATCACGGAAATGGTGGAAGACTCCTCGCGCGACCCCATAACTCGCTCGTTTATAGCACCCACCCCCGACCCAGACAACCAAGGCACGAGCAAGACAGCTGGCCTGGATCGAATGTGGCAATCGAGGGCTGGCATGCGGCAACCCGTCGCGGCGGGAAGGGCGGGCAGGGCCGGGGCGGACCCTCCGGGAGCCGTGTCTTCTGCGCGCTATCGAAGCCGCAGCGCGACCCGTCTCGTGGCCCGATCGAGACGGCGCAACGGGTAGCGACTCAGCGTGCTCCCGGAGGGCCCGCCCCGGCCCTGCTCGCCCGGCGGATGCCGACTCGGCGGATGGAGGCGAGGGCTAGTGCGCCGCGCGCGCCAGCCGGTACTTCGCAACGGCCGCGTTGTGATCCGCGAGGTTGCTGGAGAACGTGTGGAACCGCTCGTCCAGCGAGACGAAGTACAGATAGTTCACGCGCGCGGGCCGCACCGCCGCCGCGATCGCCGCGCGGCCCGGGCTCGCGATGGGGCCGGGCGGGAGGCCCTGGCGCCGATACGTGTTGTAGGGCGAGTCCACCTGGAGATCCTCGCGGGTGAGCCGCTTGCGGTCCTTGCCGACCGCGTACTGCACGGTGGGATCCGCCTGCAGCGGCATGTCGCGCCGGATGCGGTTCCAGAAGACTGCGGAGATGAGCGGCATCTCGCTCGACTCCACCGCTTCCTTCTCGATGATGGAGGCGAGCGTCAGCACCTGGTGGAGGCTCACCTCGCGGGCGCGCGCCTCCGCGAGGAGCTCGGGCGAGATCTTCTCGCGCATGCGGGCCACCATGCGGGCCAGGATTTCCTCGGGGGTCATGCCCTTCACGAACTGGTAGGTGTCCGGAAAGAGGTAGCCCTCGACCGAGTCGGCCTGCACGTCGAGGTTCTTGAGGAAGACGGGGTCCTTGCCGACCCGGAGGATGTCCTCGGCCGAGACGAGGCGCTCGGTCTGGAGCAGCCGTGCCAGCTCGCCCAGCGTGCTGCCTTCCGGGAACACCAGCATGTGCTGGAGCACCTGGCCGCCCGCGATCTGCTCGAGCACCCGCACCGTGTTCGAGCCCGCGGGGATCTGGTACTCGCCGGCCTTGAGGCTGCGGAAGCTGCCGCGGGCCAGGGCCAGGAGGACGAAGCCGACCCGACTGCGGATGACCCCGGCTTCGTCCAGGATCTCGGCCACTTCGATGACGCCCTTGTGGGCCGGGAGCTCCACGACTCGGGCCGAGGCGCGGAGCCCCGCCGGGACGCCCAGGATCCACCAGCCTTCGAGGAGCAGGGCCAGGAGGGCCACGACCACCGTGAAGCCCACCACGGCCCGCCAGGTCGGCCCGGGGCGTCCGGGGCCGACCCCCCATGTCGGAAGGGATCGAGGTCGTTCCATCATGGTGAGCCTTCATTCTGGCCGGACTGGGATTCTCAGTCAAACCGGGGGGGTGGGGAAGGCTGGCAGTCCGGGGGGTTGCTGTTATAATGACCGGCCTGGGGCGAGCCGCCCCAGAACTCTGAGGAGGGAAACCCATGCAGGAGCTGGTGCTTCCAGTCCGTCACGAATGGCTCGCCCGGGAGCGCGCCTACGGGAAGATCGCGATCGAGCCCTTCGAGCCGGGTTTTGCCCTGACGGCGGGCAATGCCTACCGCCGGGTGCTGCTGTCGTCCATCACCGGGGCCGCGCCCACCTGGGTCAAGATCGAGGGGGTCCTGCACGAGTTCTCGCACCTGGTCGGGATGCGCGAGGACACCCTCGACATCATCCTGAACCTGCGCAAGCTCGTGTTCACGCTCCACGTCAACCGGCCCAAGCTGCTCCGCTTGAAGGTCCAGGGCGTGCGCACGGTGACCGCGCGGGACTTCGAGCCCGATCCGGACGTGGAGATCCTGACGCCGGACGTGGCGCTGGCCACGCTCGACAAGGACGGCAGCCTCGAGATGGAAGTGTGCGTCGAGCGCGGGCGGGGCTACCAGGCCGCGGAGAAGCGCGAGCCGGAGGCGCTGCCCATCAACGCGATGATGATGGACTCGGACTTCTCGCCGGTGAAGCGCGTGAACTTCCACGTGGAGCCGAAGGGGGCGCAGGAGCGGCTCATCATGGAGGTGTGGACCAACGGTACGGTGACGCCGGAGGTCGCGGTGGCCGACGCCTCGCGCATCCTCGACGATCAGTTCGCGCTGCTCGTGGACTTCCCGTCCACCCCGCTGGTGCAGCCCGAGGGCACCGAGGCGGTGGCGGGGGAGCCCGCGCCGCGCAGCGAGGTGAACGAGCACCTCTTCCGCAACGTGGACGAGCTCGAGCTGTCGGTGCGCGCGTCCAACTGCCTCAAGACCGCCAACATCCGCACGATCGCGGATCTCGTGCAGAAGACCGAGTCGGAGCTGCTGAAGACCAAGAACTTCGGCAAGAAGTCGTTGAACGAGATCAAGACCATCCTGGGAGAGATGGGACTCTCCCTGGGCATGCGTCTCGATCCCGAGGAGCTGGAGCGGCTGCGCGCCCACTACGAGCGCGCCTTCGAGACATAGCCCGCCTCCCGTTTCCCGCGCGTCCACCACGGCCTCCGGTCA
>DATFUK010000158.1:0-10122 GCA_035260865.1 Candidatus Methylomirabilota bacterium
AGCCGCGGTCCTTGGACTCCAGCGTGACCTTCACCTTGTATTCGGGGTTGGAGAACTCGGGATACGAGCCCAGGAGCAGATCCGGATGGCCGGCGAGCAGCGCGTTCAGGTGATCGGCGAGCGTGCCCTCCCCCATGCTCACGTACACGCAGCAGAGGTGGAACGGGGCGTCGCGGAAGCGCTCCTTGAGCGCGTCGAACTTCTGGCGGAAGATCTCGGGCACGCCGGGGAGGATGTAGATGTTCCGCACCACCACCGCCGGGAAGACCAGCTCGCCGTCCGCGGTCAGCTCCGCGCCCTCCGGCACCTCCGCCATCTTGAGCCGGGCCGCGTTGAGCTGGCCCCGGCCCTTGAAGTAGTTCTCGAGCAGGCTCACGAGCCGCGGCTCCCGCACCACCGGCACCCCGAGGGCCCGCGCCACCCCCTCGATGGTCACGTCGTCGTGGGTCGGCCCGACGCCGCCCGAGGTGAACACCACGTCGTACTCCGCGCTGAAGGCGCGCACCTCGGCCGCGATGAGGTCCACCTCGTCCGGGATAACGGTGATCCGCCGCACTTCCACGCCGAGCCCCCGCAGTTCGCGGCAGAGGTAGGCCGCGTTGGCGTCGGTGATCTTGCCCGAGAGGATCTCGTTGCCGATCAGCAGGATGCCGGCCGTTTTCGCCATGGGCGAGGCACATCGTAGCATGCGGGGAGTTCTGATAGAATGGGGCGCGCTCCGACGGGCGACTCCCGCAGTTCGAGGAAAGCGATGACCACCGACGCCTCTCCGATCACGCTGCGCGGCTGGGCCCTCGTCCTGGGCGCCTCCTCCGGCTTCGGCGCCGCCACGAGCCTGGCGCTCGCGCGCGCGGGGCTCGACGTGTTCGGCGTCCACCTCGACCGCAAGTCCACCCTGCCCAACGTCGAGCGCCTGGCATCCGAGATCAAGTCCCTCGGCCGGGAGGCCCGCTTCTTCAACGTCAACGCGGCCGACGAGGAGAAGCGCGCCGAGGTCGCGACCGAGATGGAGCGGGTCCTCCGCGAGCGCAACCAGATGGGCCAGGTGCGGGTGCTGCTGCACTCCCTGGCCTTCGGCACGCTCAAGCTCTTCGTGGCCGATCCGATGAAGGAAGCGGTGACCAAGGCGCAGATGGACATGACCCTCGACGTCATGGCCCACAGCCTCATCTACTGGGCCCAGGAGGTGGTGGGGCGCGGGCTCATGGGCCGCGGCGGACGCATCTACGCGATGACCTCGGCGGGCGGCGCGCGCGTGCTCCCCTACTACGGCCCGGTCTCCGCGGCCAAGGCCGCGCTCGAGTCCAACATCCGACAGCTCGCGGCCGAGCTGGCCCCGCAGGGCATCACCGCCAACTCCATCCGCGCGGGCGTGACCGCGACCCCCGCGGCCCAGAAGATCCCCAACTACGAAGAGTTCTCCCAGCAGGCCGCACGGCGCAATCCGCATCGACGGCTCACCACCACCGACGACGTGGCGCGCGCGATCGTCGTGCTGAGCCACCCCGACACGCACTGGATCACCGGCAACGTGATCGGGGTCGACGGCGGCGAAGAGATCGTGGGCTGAGCGGCCAGTGCCCAGCTGGCTGGCCGTCATCATCCTGGGGGTCATCGAGGGCGTCACCGAGTTCCTGCCCATCTCCTCCACCGGGCACCTGCTGCTGGTGGAGAACGCGGGATGGGTGCCGCGCCAGTCCGACCTCTTCAACATCACGATCCAGTCCGGGGCGGCCCTCGCGGTGCTGCTGGCCTTCGGCGGGCGCCTGCGGGATCTGCTGGGGCGCCTGCAGGAGCCCGAGCCGCGCGCTTATCTCCTGAAGCTCGCGCTGGCCTTCGTGATCACCGGAGTGGGCGGACTCGCGATCAAGCTTCTCGGCTGGGCGCTGCCGAAGGAGATGGCGCCCATCGTCTGGGCCACCCTGATCGGCGGGGTGGCGATCCTCGGGGTGGAATTTGCGCTGCGCGCGCGACCGTCCGTTTCGCGCGTGACCTGGACGATGGCGGTCGCGGTGGGACTGGGCCAGCTCCTCGCCGCCGCGTTTCCCGGCACCTCGCGCTCGGCCGCCACCATCCTGATCATCATGCTGCTGGGTCTGAGCCGGTCCGTCGCGACCGAGTTCTCGTTCCTGGTCGGCGTGCCTACCCTGCTCGCGGCGGGCGGGTTCGAGACGCTGCACGCCCTGCGGCATCCCGTGGGGCCGCCGACCGACTGGGGCCTGCTCGCCCTCGGCACCCTGGTCTCCGCGGTGACCGCGTTCCTCGTGGTCCGGTGGCTGCTCCGGTGGATCCAGACGCACAGCTTCACCCCGTTCGGATGGTACCGGGTGGCTCTCGGTCTCGTCCTGCTGACCCGGCTCGGCTGAGCCGGCCCGATCTCGGAGGTAGTGGACGCGATGGCGCACGACGTGGTGGTGATCGGCGGCGGCAATGCGGCTCTCTGCGCGGCGCTGGCCGCGCGCCAGGGCGGGGCCTCGGTGCTCATGCTGGAGAAGGCCCCGGAGCCCGAGCGGGGCGGCAACTCCTTCTTCACCGCGGGCGGCTTCCGCTTCGCCCACCAGGGCCTCGAGGATCTGCGGCGCGACGTCATCCCGGATCTGAGCGACGAGGAAGCGGCGACCATCACGATCCCCGCGTACACCGAGGACCAGTACTACGACGACATCATGCGCGTGACCGAGGGGCGCTCCGATCTCGATCTGGCCCAGCACCTGGTCCAGCGCTCGAAGCCCACCGTGATGTGGATGCGCACCCAGGGGATCCGTTGGATCCTGATGTTCAGCCGCCAGTCCTACAAGGTGGGCGATCGCCATCACTTCTGGGGCGGCCTCAACCTCGAGGCGGTGGGGGGCGGGCCCGGTCTGGTCGAAGCGCTCTTCGAGCGGGCGGCCAAGGTGGGCATCGAGGTGCGCTACGGGGTGGCCGGGCACAAGCTGATCCAGGATGGCGCCGGCCGGGTCACCGGGGTGGCGACGCGCAGCGCGACGGGCGCGAGCGAGATCCCCTGCCGCGCGGTGGTCATCGCCTCGGGCGGTTTCGAGGCGAACCCGGAGTGGCGCACCCGCTACCTCGGGCCCAACTGGGACCTCGCGCGCGTGCGCGGCACCCGGCACAACGTCGGCGAGGGCATCGCGATGGCGCTCGAGATCGGCGCGCAGGCCTACGGCCACTGGTCGTCCTGCCACGCGGTGGCGTGGGATCTCAACGCCCCCGCCTTCGGCGACCGGCGGGTGGGCGACATGTTCCAGAAGCACTCGTACCCGCTCGGGCTGATCGTCAACGTCAAGGGCGAGCGCTTCGTCGACGAGGGCGCCGACTTCCGCAACTACACCTACGCCAAGTACGGGCGTGAGATCCTGCGGCAGCCGCAGGAGGCCGCCTTCCAGCTCTTCGACCAGAAGACGGTGCCGCTGCTGCGCGAGGAGTACCGCATCCGCGAGATCACCAAGGCGGAGGCGGGCACCATCGAGGAGCTGGCCAAGAAGCTCGAGGTGAACCCGGAGGGGCTCGTCCGCACCGTGCGCGACTTCAACGCGGCGGTGATGGACCAGGTGCCGTTCAATCCCGCGGTGCTCGACGGCCGGGGCACCCAGGGGCTCGCCCTGCCCAAGTCCAACTGGGCGCAGCGCCTGGACACCCCGCCCTACGTGGGCTTCGGGGTGACGTGCGGCATCACCTTCACCTTCGGCGGCCTCCGCGTGGACACGCGCGGCCGGGTGCTCGACACCTGGGACCGGCCGATCCCGGGCCTCTACGCGGCGGGCGAGCTCGTGGGCGGGCTCTTCTACCACAACTACCCCGGCGGCACCGGCCTGATGTCGGGCGCCGTCTTCGGCAAGACCGCGGGCGACTCCGTCGCCGCCGACCTGAAGTAGACGACGGCCCTAGGTGTCGTGCTTGAAGTGGCGGAGGATCTCGAGGAAGGTCTCGACGACGCGCGGGTCCCAGTAGCCCGCGTCGGTCTCGCGGATCAGCGTGGAGACCGCTTCCGAGCGCGGGAGCGCCGCCTTGTACGGGCGGTCGGTGTGTAGCGCGTCGAAGACGTCCACCACCGAGATGATGCGGGCGCCCAGTGGGATCGCCTCGCCCTTCAGCCCGTCCGGGTAGCCGGAGCCGTCCCACTTCTCGTGGTGGTGGCGCATGATCGGGCGCACCAGCTCCATGCTGCGCAGGCCCAGGACGAGATCGGAGCCGGCGCCCGGATGGGCGCGGATGCGCTCGTACTCCATGGGATCGAGCGGGCCGGGCTTCAAGAGGATCCCGTCGGGCACCGCGATCTTGCCGAGGTCGTGCAGGTACCCGCCCAGCCGCAGCGAGCGCACCATCTCGGGGTCGAGCCCGAGCGCCTCACCCACCGCCACCGCGTAGCGCGACAGCCGGTCGCAGTGGCCGAGCGTGTACGGATCGCGCGCCTCGATGGTGAGCGCCAGCGTGGTGATCACCGCCTCGGCCCGCTCGAGCTGGCTCAGGAGCTGGCGGACCCGCAGCAGCGCGGCCAGGCGGGTGCGCAACTCGACGAACGCCACCGGCTTGGTGAAGAAATCGTCGGCCCCCGCGGCGAGCCCGGCCACCCGGGCCTCCAGGTCGCCGACCGCGGTGAGGATGACCACCGGCATCAGCTCGTAGCGCGGATCGGCCTTGAGCCGGGCGCAGAGCTCGATGCCGCTCATGGCCCCGAGATGCACGTCGGTGAGCACCAGGTCGGGGCTCACCACGTTGAGCGCGTCGAGCGCCTGCTCGGCGGAGGCGGCCATCAGCAACCGGTAGCCGAGCGTGCCGAGCAGCCCCGAGAGGATCTCGCGGATGTGCGCGTCGTCCTCGACCACCAGGATGGTCGACCGATCGGGCAGGGTCGCTTCGAGATCGAGGCTAGCGCTCATCGAGGGCCCGCTCCATCCACGCGGTGCCCGAAGAGGACAGGCCGAGAGCGGAGCCGTCCCGCGGGGGCGGCGCGCTCGAGGCTCAGGTCGTCGATACGCTCGGTCACGGGCGGCTATCTTACGCCAGGTGGAGGGCGAACGGTCAGGCCGCGGCGTTGAGGCGAACGGTCTCGACGAGGAGCCCGGCGGTGAGCACGAGATCGCGCACGTCCACCCACTCGTTCACGGTGTGGATCTCGCGCATGCCGCAGGCCAGGTTGGCGACCTCGAGGCCGCGCTCCACGAAGACGTTGGCGTCGGAGCCGCCTCCGGTGCCGCGCGTGGCGCAGGCCCGCCCCATCGCGCCCGCCGCGGACTGCACCAGGCGGACGATCCCGGCCTCGTCGCGGATGTCGAGCCGGCCGTACTGCCGGTCGATCTGGGCCTCCACGCGCGCCTGGTACTGCCGGTCGCCCACCTGCACCCGGTGCCGGGCCGCCGCCTCGTCGAAGCACCGCCGCATGTGCTCGGTCTGGGCCGCGAGCTTCTCGAGGCTCAGGCTGCGCGTCTCGCCCCGGATCATCACCCCGGCGGGGACGATGTTGCCGGCGAGCCCGCCCTGGATGATGCCGAGGTTCGCGGTGGTCTCCGCGTCCAGGCGGCCGAGCTTCATCACCGCGATGGCCTCGGCGGCGATGCGGATCGCGCTCATCCCCTGCTCCGGGCAGATGCCCGCGTGGGCCGCGAGGCCCTGGATGTTGAAGGTCATCCGGTTGGCCGCGGGTGCCCGGGTGATCAGCTCGCAGACCCCGTCCACGTCCAGCACCAGGCCCCGCTTTGCGCGCAGGCGGCCGGTGTCGAAGTTCTTGGCGCCGAGCAGCCCGTTCTCCTCGCAGATCGTGAGCACGACCTCGAGATCGCCGTGCGGGACGCGGCCCTCGCGGAGGACACGCACCGCCTCCAGGATCGCCACCACCCCCGCCTTGTCGTCGCCGCCCAGCACGCTGGTGCCGTCGGTGCGGATCACGTCGCCCTCGACCACCGGGTGGATGGCCTCGGCCGGTCCCACCGTGTCCATGTGGCCCGAGAGCAGGAAGGGCGGAGCGCCCGGCGTGTTGCCCGGGAAGCGCGCGAGCAGGTTGCCGGTGTCGCCGCCGACCTTCTCCCCCGCGCCGTCCACCTCGACGCTCGCGCCCATCGCCTTGAGAATGCTCTCGAGCCGCCGCGCGATCGTGCCCTCGCGCCGGGAGAGGCTCGAGATCGACACCAGCTCCAGAAACTCGTCCTTGAGTCTCGCCGCGTCGATCATCGGGTCCTTCCTGTCGGGACGGTCCGGCCCGCGGGGGCCGCGTGGGGCAGATGGGCGAGCAGCCAGCGGAGGCTTTCCTCGATCGCTTCGTGGCGGTGCGCCGGCTCGCTGAGCCGGTGATCGGCGCCCGCGATCACGTGCAGGCGCTTCGGGTCGCGGGCGCGGTCGAAGAGCATGCGCGCGTGCGCGGGCGGCACCACCTCGTCGCGGTCGGCCTGGATGACGAGCACGCGCGCGACGCCCGCGGGCGCCTCGGCCCGCAGACCGCGCCGGACCTCGGTGACCAGGGCCGCGCCCGCCTCGCCCGGATCGGCGTGGGCCAGCTCACGGAGCGCCGCGGGGGCGTTCCAGGTGACCACCGGCCGCGGGGTGCCCGCCGCGACGCGGCGCGCGGCCCAGAGGGCGACGTAGCCGCCGAGGCTCGATCCGAGCAGCCCGAAGCGGCCGTCGAGCTCCGGGCGGGTGGCGAGATGGGCCAGGACCGCGTCCAGGTCGGCGAGCCGGCTCTCGATGGTGGCGTCCCGCGGCAGGCCGGCAGACTCCCCGCTACCGCGAAAGTCGAAGCGCGCGAGCGCGAGGCCGCCGGCGGGCACCTCGCGTCCGAGCTGCAGGTACTTGTCGCTGTCCTTGGAGGCGCCCATGCCGTGACACGCGATCACGCAGGGGCCGGGGAGATCGTCGGGGAGGTGCAGGACGCCGGCCACGTCGGCGGCGCCGACGGGCACCGTGAAGCGGTGCTCGCTCACGCCCAGACGATGTCGAAGACGCGGCAGGTGTTGACGGTGAGCTCGTACATCGCCTCGTCCACCGGCAGCCGCTTGATCTTCGCCACCTCTTCGGCCACCCGCGCGACCAGCCACGGCCCCGAGGTGACGTTCTCGAACTCGCCCTGGTATTGCCAGGGCGCGTCGCTCTCGACGAGCAGCGACTCGATCGGGACCGCCTCGACCATCTCGCGATCACGGTCGCGATAGACCAGGTCCGGGGTGACCGAGACCATGAAGCCCGCCTCCACGATCTCGCGGGTGACCTCGGCGGAGGCCTTGTGCCAGTGGAACACCGCGCGGTCCACCCCGCGGCGCTTGAGAATGGCGAGCGCGTCCGCGGCGGCGCCGTGGGGCGCGTGCAGGATGATCGGCAGGTCGTAGCGGCAGGCGAGATCGGTCAGGCGCTCGAGGCGCTCGCGGGCCTCGCGGCGCACCGCGTCCGCGTCGGCGGCCGCGCCGAGACCGTACCACGGCAGCCCCACCTCGCCGACCGCGACGAGCCGCGCGTGGTTGGCGTGGATCTGCGCCTCCACCGCTTCCAGGTCCTCGCGGGTGAGCTTCCACTCGGGATGAAAGCCGAGCGCGGGCCACACCGCCTTGGCGTTCTCCGCGGCGGCCCGGAGCGTGCGCTCGTTGGTGGCCTGGTCGCAGCCGACCGCCACCGCGCCCCACACGTTGTGCTCGGTGGCGCGGATGACGGTCCCGCGGACGTCGGCGAAGGCCGGATCGTGCAGGTGGCAGTGGCTGTCGATGATCACGAGCCGGCCACCGTCATCCGGCCGATCAGCAGCGTCGGGGCGGAGGTGCGGTCGCGGAACACCAGATCGTTGCCGATACCCTCCACCGCGTGGAACATGTCGAGCAGGTTGCCCGCGATGGTGATCTCCTCCACCGGGTAGGCCAGCTCGCCATTCTCGATCCAGAGGCCCGCGGCCCCGCGCGAGTAGTCCCCGGTGACCCCGTTGACCCCGAAGCCGATCAGCTCGGTGACGTAGAGGCCGTTCTTCACACTCCGGATCAGGTCCGCCGGATCCCGATCGCCCGCCTGGAGATGGAGGTTGGTAGTGGACACGCTCACCCCGCTCCCGTCGCGGGCCGCGTGGTGGGTGGACGGTAGGCCCAGCTTCCGGCCGCTGTAGGTGTCGAGCAGGTACGAGCGCAGCACGCCCTGCTCCACGACCACGGTGCGCCGGACCGGCAGCCCCTCGCCGTCGAACGGGCGCGAGCCGAGAGCCCCCGGGATGGTGCCGTCGTCCACGATGGTCACCGACGGGGCCGCGATGCGCTCGCCCAGCTTGCCCACCAGGAACGAGGCGCGCCGGTAGAGGGCGGGGCCGGCGACGGCGCCCGCGATGTGCCGCACGAGGCCGGCCGCCATCTCCGGGTCGAAGATCACCGGCACCTCCGCGGTCTTCACCTGCCGCGCCCCGAGCCGGCGCACCGCGCGGCGGGCGGCGGTGCGGCCGATCTCCTCCGGCGCCTCGAGCAGCGCGCGCTTGCGGGTGACGTGGTACCAGGAGTCGCGCTGCATCTCGCCGTTCTCGCTCGCCACCGGGGAGACCGCGAGGCTGAACGAGGACGTCTCGTACTCGCCCGCGAAGCCGTGACTGGTGGCGTAGGCATAGCGCGCGCGCCGATCGCTGAAGTCGCCGCCCTCGGAGTTGGTGATGCGGGGATCGGTCTCGAGCGCGGCCGCCTCGCAGCGGCGGGCCAGCTCGATCTTCTCCTCGGGGGTGAGATCGTGGCCGCGCGCGTCGAGGAGGTCGAGCTGCGGCACCTGCCGCGCCAGATCCGCGGCGTCGGGCAGGCCGCCCATCTCGTCCGGGCTCGTGATGCGGGCCAGCGACACCGCCTCGTCCACCAGGCGCGCCATCGACTCGGGGGTGAGATCGGACGTGGAGGCGGCCGCCACCGACTTGCCCACGAAGACCCGTAGCGCCATGTGCTGCTCGCGCGCGTGCTTGACCGTGTCCACCTGGCCCAGGCGCACCTGGGCCGAGAACGACTGGTCCGCCACCACGAAGGCGTCGGCGGCGGTCGCGCCCCGGCGAGTGGCCTGCTGCAGGAGATCCGCGAGCAGCTCGCGCATGCCCCTCAGACCTGGGTCCCGCCGACCGTCATCCGGTCGATGCGGATCGTGGGGAGGCCCACGCCCACCGGGACGGACTGGCCGTCCTTGCCGCAGGTGCCGACGCCCTCGTCGAGCATGAGGTCGTGGCCGACCCGGCTCACCCGGGTGAGCGCCTCGGGCCCGTTGCCGATCAGGGTCGCGCCTTTCACGGGGCGGGTCACGCGGCCGTCCTCGATGAGGTAGGCCTCGCTCGCCGAGAACACGAAGCGGCCGTTGGTGATGTCCACCTGCCCGCCGCCGAAGTTCACCGCGTAGAGCCCCTTGGCCACTCCGCGGATGATGTCGGCGGGCTCGTCCTCTCCGGCCAGCATGAAGGTATTGGTCATGCGCGGCATCGGGGGATGCGCGTAGGACTCGCGCCGGCCGTTGCCGGTGACCTCCATGCCCATGAGCCGCGAGTTGAGCCGGTCTTGCAGATACCCGCGCAGGATGCCCTTCTCGATGAGCACGTTTCGCCGCGTCGGCACGCCCTCGTCGTCCACGTTGAGCGAGCCGCGGCGATTCCGGATGGTGCCGTCGTCCACCACCGTCACCAGCTCCGAGGCCACCGACTGGCCGAGCCGTCCCGAGAACGCGGAGGTCTTCTTGCGGTTGAAATCGCCCTCGAGGCCGTGGCCGACCGCCTCGTGGAGCAGGATGCCGGGCCAGCCGGGCCCGAGCACCACCGTCATCTCGCCCGCGGGCGCGTCCACCGCGTCGAGCTTCATCAGGGCCTGGCGCACCGCCTCGCCGGCGAAGCGCTTCCAGCGGTCCTGCTCGAGGAAGAAGTCGAAGGCCACCCGCCCGCCGCCGCCGAAGCTGCCGATCTCGCGCTTGGCCCCGTCCTCCACGATCACGGTGATATTGAGTCGCGTGAGCGGCCGCACGTCGCCGACCGTCCAGCCCGACGGGGTCGCGATCATCACCACCACTTCCTCGCTGCCGAGGGTCGCGATGACCTGACGCACCCGCGGGTCGAGACCGCGGGCTTCCGCGTCCATCCGGCCCAGCAGATTGAGCTTGCGGTCCAGCTCGGCCGTGGTGGGCGGCTCGGCCAGCGAGTAGAGATCGTGCGGC
>DATFUK010000159.1:0-22415 GCA_035260865.1 Candidatus Methylomirabilota bacterium
ATGCCCTGCCGCAACCGCTGCTCGTCCTGCTTGGCCAGCCGCAGCTCGATCTCGATCGAGCGCAGTGTGTCCTGGAGCCTCGCCACCTCGGGGGTGGGCGGGCCGGCAAGCGCCTTCGGGTCGGCCTTCGGCCTCGGCGCCGCCATGTCCTTCTGGAGGCGCTCGATCTCATCCTTGATCCGGATGATGTCGGGCCAGCGGTCCGTGTACTTCATCCGCAGCATGACGAGCTCCTGCTGCAGCCGCGCCAGCCGGACCTCGTCGGACTCGGGCCCGCCCGAGTTGAGCTTGGCCTGCGCCAGCTGACCGGCGACCTGATCCCGCCGCTCGGCCATACGGATCAGGTTGTCGTTGTTGATGCGCAGTTGACCGTTGAGCGAATCGAGCCCGGCCAGGTTGCCCTGGAGCTGCTGCGGCAGCTCGCCCAGGTAGCGGCGCTGCAGCTCGCCCATGCGGGCTTCCTGCTCGTCAAGCCGGCGCTTGGCGTCGTTGAGCTGGACCTTCAAGAACTCGGCGGTGCCGGTGGCCTGCCGCTCGCGGGCCTTCAGGTTCTCCTCGATGTAGAAGGAGGCCAGAGTGTTGGTGACGACGGCGACGGTCTGCGGGTCCCGTCCACGATACGACAAGGCAAACGAGGTGGTGGTACCGCCGCGACTGGAGTCGGCCGCGCGCAGGTCGAGCCGGATGTCCCGCCGCATCCGGTCGACCGCCTGCTCGGACGTGCCGGCCCCCTTGAGATCGGGATAGAGGCCCATCCGCGTGATCAGGGACTCGAGACGCGACCGGCTCAGAATCTCCTGGCTGATGGTGTGCAGCCGGATCTCGAGCTCGCTGGTCACGGTGGAGCGCACGAACGCCTCGGGTACCTGCTGGCGCTCGATCATCACGAGGGCGGCGGACTGATAGAGATCCGGGAGGGCCATGATGACCGCGACCGCGGCGGTGAGGGGCAGCAGGAAGACGATGATGCCGAGCCACTTCCGCCGGGTCCAGAGGGCCCAGACGCGGTCGAGACCTCCCCCGCGGGGCGCCGCTTCCTGATCGTCGAGGCCGCGTAGCGTGTCACTCATGGCCGGTGGGCGTTCCGCCGCTCTCGATCGAGCCCGCTGTCCTTGATCTTGTAGAGCAGCGCCCGGTACGAGATCTCGAGCAGCTTGGCCGCGCGAACGCGGTTCCACTGGCTCTGCTCGAGCGCCTGGAGGATCGCCCCTCGCTCTGCCACCAGCGCGGCCTTGCGCGAGATGTCCTTCAGCGAGAGCGTCGCCGGCTTCGGCGGACGCGCGCCGCCGCCGTCCTCGGGCGGCGCCCCGGCGCCCGATAGCGGGCTCCGTCGCAGGAGGGGGTCGCCCAACACGATCATCCGCTTGATCATGTTCTCCAGCTCCCGCACGTTGCCCGGGAAGCGGTGGTGCATGAGGCGCTGGACGGTCTCCGCGGGCAGTTGCTGACTCTCCCTCCGGAAGAGCTGCGAGAAGCGCTGCATGAAGTACGCGGCGAGGACGGGAATCTCCTCGGGACGCTCCCGGAGCGGTGGCACCGTGATCTGAATGACGTTCAAGCGATAGTAGAGGTCTTCCCGGAACCGCCCCGCGGCGACCGCTTGCTCGAGGTCCTGATTGGTCGCGGCGAGCACGCGCACGTCGACCTTGACGGTGGAGCGGCCACCCACTCGCGAGAACTGGCCGTCCTGCAGAACGTGGAGCAGCTTGCCCTGCAGAGCCGGGTGCAGGTCCCCGATCTCGTCGAGAAAGATCGTGCCGCGGTCGGCCGACTCGAACTTGCCGATCTTGAGCTGGTGCGCCCCGGTGAAGGCCCCGCGCTCGTGGCCGAAGAGCTCGCTCTCGAGGAGCTCGCGAGGCACCGCCGCGCAGTTGACCTTCACGTAGGGTCCGCTCTGCCGCACCGACACCTCGTGAATTGCGCGGGCGACCACGTCCTTGCCGGTGCCGGTCTCGCCGCAGATCAGCACGGTGACGTCGACCCGCGCCGCCTGCTCGATGATCTCGCGCACCTCGCTCATCTTGGGGCTGCGCCAGAGACCGACCTCCTCGAGGAGCCGTGCGCGCGCGTCGTCGTCGGGGGTACGGTCCCAGCTGCGGCGCGGGCGCGCGAGCGCGCTCTTCAGCACGTTCTCGAGGTCATCGGCGGTGAACGGCGTCTGCAGGAAATCATCGGCGCCGAGCGATCCCGTCTCGGCGATGCGGTCGGCTGGGTCGCTATCCGCGACGACGACGATTGCCCCGGGATTGCCGCCCTGTGCCTTGAGCCGCCGGAGCAGCTCGACGGCCTCGCCCTTGAAGTCGAGGAAGCTCGCGAGGAACTTTCGCTGCCCCATCTCGGTGAGCGCGCTTCCGATGGAGTGGGCCTGAACCGGCTCGTAGCCCCACTCCGAGAGCAGCGTCTGAAGGAGATGCCGGGTCTCTGACTCGATTCCCGCGACGAGCACAAGTCTGTTCTTCATTGCCTCATTTTCCGTTGGCTATTCCGCTGCCATTCAAACGTTCCAGTTAAGATTCGGCCGTCATGGTGTGCATTGCGAGCAATAGCGCTCAGGGAAAAGCAAACACAATGCCAAGCCCACCTTTCCACTGTCTCGCAAGTATTTGATCTAATGGACTAGTTGCCAATTTGGAATAGGCATCCTTCTTCACTCATTGGGAAAACTATTTCCTTTCTGACGCAACTCGAGTGTTGGAGAGCTAGCCGATGTCTTATATGCAGCCTAACTATCTACGATATAACGTATTACTTGAACGGACACTCTCGCAACACTTGCATGTCGGTGCGAAAGAAACGGTCGGACGATTTCATGATGACCGTAGCTTCATGACCACGGAGGGAGGGTTCACTAGCGGCTGAACTGGCCGCAGAAACTCGAATAGATAGATATAGCAGGTACTTGGGAGCTAGTTCCTCACGTCGGCCGGTGTGGCATCGCGAGATGCGTTCCCCCCGGATCGCGGCCGACCGGATGTGCACATTGGGATTGCATACTACCGGCGGAGACCGCTAGGTGTCGCTACTGGGGGCAAAGGTAGACACAAGACGGGAAGATCTCGAACGGTAGCCAAGGATGCCTTCGGTAGAAGTTACCGCACCTTGCTTGTAACTTTTACACCGGTCCCGCGATCAGTGCCGGGAGTTGTCGTCGTCCTCCGACTTCTGCAGGATGTGATCGACCACCTGGGTAACGTGCCCCGCCAGGTCATTGAATACCGCAACCATCTCGGACCGCTCCGCCTGCAGCATGTCCGTTCGATGTCGGAGCCGGGCCAGCTCCTCGCGCAGGATCTCGTTCTCGGTCTCGAGTGTCTGGATCCGGCTGTTCACGCGCTCGAAGTTCTCCAGGGTCTCCAGACACACGCCGAACAGCCGTTGTCCTTCCGACAGCCAACGCGCAAGATCCGGAGCCGAGTTCGCAGTCATGGTCTGATTGAGCCCTTTCGCCTGGCCGGCCTCGCTACCGCCGACGCCTCGCTGAAGTGAGCGTCTCGACCGGGAGGTGCTGCCGTGCACGAAGCTGGGAGTTACATCAAGAATCTCGACAATGCGCGAGTAGGAGACGCCGGCCGCCGCGTGTGCCTCCTTGACCAGATCCTCGGTCGCGGCCCCGAACACATCGAGGGCTCGACCGTCCGCCGGCGCGACGGCACTGCTGATATAGCGGATCTGCTTCCCTTGCGACTTGAGCTGGAGGCAGACCGTGGCAACGCTCCGCTGATCGAGGCGCAGCTGCTCCGCGTGGATGCTGCTGACATCGCGCTCAACCACGTAGAGGGCCATGACCTCCTTCCTCCTGAAGCACCAGGATCTTAGCCGACTTCAGCACCCGTCTCAACACCACCGGGGTCCGAGCCACACCGATACGTCAGGCAGCGCCCTCGAGTCGGGTCTGAGCATGGCCGAGCAGTACGTCGGGACTGGTCGCATCGGAGGGAAATGATGCCAGCCCGAGGGTCAGAGAGATCCGAATCGGCCGGGTATTTCCCCCGGCCTCGAAGGGTTGCGCCTGGATGGTTTCGCGAATTCGCTCGGTGATCCTGGCCGCGTCCGCTTGCGGCGTATGCACGAGCAGCACGCCCACGTCACTACCCATCGTGCCGACGATGTCGGCGGAACGCAGCATTCCCGCGATTCGACGCGCCAGGGCCCCCTGCATGTCCGGTCCGGGCGTACCCGAATACTGTGCCCGGATGAGGCACAGTGAGAGAAAATCCTGGTAGCGAGTCGCCCGCTGTACCTCGCGCAACAGGAAATGCCGAAAGTCGGACTCGACCAAGACACTCGACAGAGCACCGGAGTGTTCAGGCACAGGTCCACTCCGCACATCTGCCTTGGCATCGCATGAGATGATCGGGGAGTCTAACACGGCTCCCAGGTAGTGGGCAGAGGGGCCCGCCGGCACAACAATTAGCGATACTTAGGGCAACGAATTGCTATGCACATCTTGCTTCTGATGCCGAAGTCCGCCATTTCATGGCCCTCGCCTACTGGCACAGAAGATGCTGGTTTTATTAGCCAGATGAGCGCCCAGGATCGCGCCGAGAGAGATCGTGAGGACGTCGGACGTCGCGGCCGTGTGGACGGGCTGGAATACCTGAGCGGCTTCGAGCACTGTGGCGAGGAGAATCGCCAGGAGCAGTCGCCATCGAAACCGGGTGTTCCGCAACGCCACGCCCGCGACGCCTCCAAGGACAATCTTCTTTCCCAGATCGAAGAGGGCGGATTGCGGATCGGCTCCGTAGTACGACGCGAACGGTACCCACTCGATGTTCGCGAACCGGGCCTGGAGCGCGGCCGTGGAGTCGACGAAGCCGAAAGGAGTGAGCTCCTCGTACACGAGGAGCGCAATCGCCCCGCACGCGAGCAGGACGGAGGCGCGGGCGCGGACGGCGGGGCTGCGCGCGAGCGCCGGTACGACCGTGACGCCGACCAGCCCCCCCAGCATGGCCAGCAGGATCGTGTCCACATTGGGCGCACGACCCACGACCCCCAGCTTGGCGCCCTCGAGGATGACCGCAAACGCGGTCGTGCACGCCCACGCGCTCAGGCTCGCGAGACACGGCCGCCCGGTATTGAAGGCCGCCCGGGCCAGCGCGCCGGCCGCGACATAGACGAAGCCCTTCTCCACGACCCGGTCCAGCCAGAAGGCGTGCGTGAAGCTCGCCAGCGGTCGCCATTGCCCTTCCCGCAGGTTGTGCCAGGCGGTGGAGACATCCAGGGTGACCGCAAAGGGGTAGAGCGCGTCAGCCGTCAGCACGCCCGCCACCACCAGCAACATGAGGAGCGCCGGCCGATTGCCGAGCGCGGTCGCCAGCCGCGCGCCGCGAGACCCGTGCGGACGGCCCAGAAGCCCATGCCCGGCGAGGCACCCGGCCAGACTTCCGATGACCTGGGCCACCACGTCCACGGGCGAGGGGGTACGACTCGGGGTGAAGAGCTGGCCCAGCTCGACCGCGGAGGCGAGCGCCGCATCCAGCAGGATCACCGAGCCGATGCGGGCGGCCAGCGACCTGCCCGCCAGACTACTCCAGACCATCAAGAGTCCAAAGGGAGCTCCGAGAAGCAGGTTGGCGATCACGTCCGTCACGGAAATTCGACGGTGGCCCTCGGCTCGTGCCGCCCCGGCGAAGATACGCTTGAGCGCGTCCGGGTCGTAGGTAAAGTCGAATGGGAAAAATGATCCGTATGCGAGAAACCCCACATAAGACACCAGCAGGACGACCGGGAGCCGACGACCTGTCACGCCCCGGCACGATAGCGCAGCCCGCGCCGCGCCACAACCGAGCCCCGGAGCCGGCGACCGGGCCCGACGTGACGATCATCGTGGTGCCTCGCGAGCGGTTCAGCGTCTCCGTGCGCGTGCTGGAAGCGCTGTACGAACGCACGCGGTATCCGTTCTCCCTCGTCTACGTGGATGGCGGCTCGCCCAGATCCACACGGAGTCAGCTCGAGGCGGCCTCCCGGCGGTACGGCTTCAGCCTCATTCGCCGCGATCGCTACCTGACCCCGAATCAGGCCCGGAACCTGGCGCTCTGCCAGGTCCGGACGAAATACGTCGTTTCACTCGACAACGACGTCCTGGTGACCCCCGGGTGGCTCGATACACTGATTCGGTCCGCGGAGGACACCGGGGCCGCGGTGGTCGGCCCGGTGACGTGCATCGGAGAGCCCGAGGGCGAGATAATCCATTCGGCCGGGGGCGTCGCCCACGTCGCTGAATGGGGAACTCGCCGCCAGTTTGTCCATCAGAACCATCACGAGTATTCTCGCCTCGAAGACCTCCGGCCGCTTCTCTCGCGCAGGGAGACGGAGATGGTCGAGTTCCACTGCATGCTCATACGGACCGACGTGCTCGCCCGGATCGGCACTCTCGACGAGCAGATCCTCAACGATCCGCACCATGTCGACTTCTGCATGACGGTTCGCGAGGCGGGCGGTACCATCTATCTCGAGCCTGCCGCGGTAGTCACCCAGCTCGCGCCGCCTCCAGTGCCCTGGTCTGACCTACCGTTCTTCCTTCAGCGCTGGAACGGGCCGGCTACCCGACGATCCCTGGAGCACTTCCGGCGCAAGTGGCGGCTGCCCGAGGACGACCCCTCCATCGCCGCGTTTTCCCAGTGGCTGGTGGACCGGCGCCGGCTGGCCTTCGGGAGGCTCCGCTGGATGGTGCAGGCCGCGGTCGGATGGCGGGCCGGGACCTGGATCGAGCGCGTCTGCCTGGTCCCTCTCGAAGCCGCCATCAGCGGCGCCGCTTTCTACGCTCTGCGGCCGCGCGGCCCCCATGACCGCTCGCAGACATAGGGCCCTCGGCGAGACGAGCGGCGAGAGATGAGCGGCCCGAGCGTCAGCGTCGTCATTCCGGCCTACAACGCCGAGCTCTACATCGGCGCCGCTCTGGAGAGCGTGCTCGGGCAGACCCACGAGCCCATGGAAGTCATCGTGATCGACGATGGCTCGACCGATGCGACCGCGGATCGCGTCCGCGCCTACGGCTCTCGAGTACACTACATCCGGCAACCCAATGGCGGAGTCGGCGCGGCCCGCAACCGGGGTGTGGACGCGTCCACCGGCGAATACATCGCCTTCCTCGACGCGGACGACATCTGGCGGCCGCAGAAGCTCGAGGTGCAGCTCGCGGTGGCCGCGAGGCATCCGGCGAGCGGGCTGATCGCCTGCGACGGCGAGCGGCTGATCGGAACCCGAATCGAAGTCAGATCCCTGCTCTCGCAGTGGATCGCGGAGCGGATGAGGAACAATGGGACGGGCGAGCTCTCGGGCCGGTTCTATCGAGAGGCGCTCGAGAACAACCCGATCACCTCGCCGTCGCAGATGCTCGTGCCCCGTCAGGTGGCGCGCGAGATCGGCCCGATGATCAGCGGGCGGGACGACGCCGAGGATTGGGACTACACCCTGCGCATTCTCCTCCGGCACCCGGTAACCCTGCACGGTGATCGGCTCGTCCTGTACCGTGTCCACGCGGAAAGCCGCTCGGGCAAGGAGAGCGAGCGGCAGTTCGTCTGGGCAACGTGGGATCTCCGGCTCCTCGAGCGCCACGAAGCGCTCTGCCCGCCGGAGGACCGGGATTTCCTCCGTCAGGTCCGGCGGAAGGCGGTCCGCCACTATGCCTACGCCACCTACATCCACGCGCGGCGGCATGACCCGCGGGTCGCGCGGACCTTTCTCTGGTGGCTTCTCCGCCAGGCCCCCACGGACCCCCACGTTGTCGCGACTCTGGTCGCCACCCTGATGCCGCAGGCCGCAACCGCGGGTATCATGGCCGCTACCCGCTGGGCGAGAAGCCGGGCACGATCCCGGGACGAGACGCCACGATGAGGTGGGCGCTGGGCACGGCCCTTCTTCTCCTGTTCGGCAGCGTGGGGGGACCGGGGACGGCGGCCGAGATCGGGCCGGACAGCGATCTGTGTGCCGCGATCACGGCCCTTGCCCCCGGAGAAGAGCTCGCCCTCGAGCCCGGCAGCTACCGGGGGCCGTGCGTGATCCGGCGGGGAGGCACGGCCGGCGCTCCCATCGTGATCCGTGCGGCCAATCCAGGGCAGCGTCCCCAGATCGTCTATACCGGCAACGCGGCCAACGTCCTCGAAGTGAAGGCCAGCCACGTGCGCATCAAGGGCCTCGCCTTCGGGCCCACCCAACGGGGCGTCGACGCGGTCCGCATCCACGGCGGCACCGACGTCTCCGTCGAGGACTCCGAGTTCACGGGAGTCGGAGGGGTCGCGGTCGTGGCCAACCACGACAGTGTGTCCGGTCTGGCGGTACGCCGGAACATCGTCCGCAACTCGGCGTCCACCGCCATGTACTTCGGTTGTCATGACGGCCTGAGCTGCGTGGTGACCGGACTGTTCGTGGAGGGCAATTCCATCCAGGACGTCACCGCCCCCGATCCGGAGATCGGCTACGGAGTCGAGGTCAAGCTGAATTCGTCCGCCGTCATCCGTGACAACGTGATCATGAACACGAAAGGACCGGGCATCATGGTCTATGGCTCGCGAGATCTTCTCAGCCGGAGCGTGGTCGAGCGGAACGCGGTAGTCGGCGCGCGGACCAGCTCTGGAATCGTGGTGGGCGGAGGCCCCGTGACCGTGCGCAACAACATCGCGGTGCTGAACCGCGAAGGAGGAATCGGGCTGGAGGACTACGGGCGCCGAGGTCTGCTCCGGATGATCGCGGTGGTCCACAACACCCTCTACAAGAACGGGGCGGCCAGCGTGGCCCTGCCGGAAAGCGGCCGGCTCCGGGAGGTGGCCATCGTGAATAACGCGATCCAGGGGAGGGCAGGGGCGGCCGCCCTGCCGAAGCACCGGCCGGACGCCGATCTCCTCGGCAACGTCGACTGCACCTGGACACCGTGCTTCGCCGACCCGGAGGCCATGGACTTTTCGCCGGCCATGGACTCGCTGCTCTTCTCCCTGGGGGCGGCACGCCGCGAGGCCTGGTCTCCCGTGGACGACTTCTTCGCGGCCCCGCGCGGCCCGCAGCCCACCATCGGCGCGGTCGAGCGGCGGGGTGGCCCGATTCGCCTGATACCGGGGTCGTGAGATGAGGACCTTCGGGCGCCTGGCGGTCGTGGGCGGTTTCGTCCTCTGGGCCGCGACGTCGACGTTGCTGTCGCCGGGAGTCGCGGGCGACGTCTTCGAGCAGCTCGCTCCCGGCCACTGGTACGAGGTACCGAACTCCGAGCTGCGCGCGGTCCTCCCCACTCCGCGGCCCGCGGGCAATCCGCCGGCCATCATGGAAGCCTGGAGCGGAGGCACCTACGATCCGGTGCGCGAGGCGCTCGTACTCCCGGCCAACGGCGGCCACGCGGACTACGGGGGCAACGAGGTGTACGCTTTCTTCATCTCTTCGCTATCGTGGGAGCGCCTCACCGAGCCCTCGGTGGCCCCCCTGCCGGATCAGGGCATCGAGGCGCTCGCGGACGGCCGTCCTTCCTCGCGGCACACCTACAGCGGCGTCACCTTCCATACGAGCGCCGACAAGGTGTTCGTCTCGGGAGGCTCTCTATGGTCCGGAAGCGGCGGAGGCAGTCGCGGCGCCTGGACCTTCGACCTGCCGACCCGAGCGTGGGAGAGGCGAGCCGACACCCCGAGCTCGCAGGTAACCGCCATGGTCGCCTATGACCATGTCACCGGCCTCGTCTTCTCGCTCCTTCAGAACGGTACGCTCGCCGCCTACGACTACAAGAAGAATTCCTGGAGCAAGCGGGCGTCGATAGACTGGGCGGAGTTCGATCCGGCCCGCACGATGATCGTGCATCCCACGCAGCGACAGCTGCTGGTGGTCGGAGGCGGCAAGGTGCTGGCCTTCGGGCTCTCCCGATTCTCGATGGGAGCGCAGACGATCGCGACGACGGGTGGGGAGGCCATCGTCAATGCGCAGGGGCCGGGTCTCGCCTACGACTCCGCGACCAACTGCATCGTGGGGTGGACGGGCAAGGGTGATGTCTACAGCCTGGATCTGGCGACGCGACAGTGGACGCGGCACGCCCCGGCGAGCCAGGCCGCGCCCCCGATGCCCCCTCACCAGGGCGTCTTTGGGCGCTGGCAGTACATTCCGTCGCGCGACGCCTTCATCGTCGCCACGCGCATCAACGAAAACGTGTGGCTGTACCGGCTCCCGCCTGCTCGTCGCTGCGGCGGGTGACGACGGGGTCGAGCGACCTACCGGGCGAGGAGCCCCTCGATGTACTGGTCGGCCACTTTCGAGATGACGTAGCGGTGCTTGCCGGATCCGAGGCGCGGGAGGGCATCGAGCACCTCGACCTCGATCGACGTGCCGCCACGAAAGAGCCCCTCGAGCCGACCGACGATATGATCGGGCGCGTCGGCCGCGAGGCCAGCGTCGGGCACCACGAGCACGCGTAGCAGGTCGACGCGCTCCTGGACGAGCTGAAATTCGCGGATTCCCGGCACCTCCCGAAGGACGTAGATCGCCGCGAGGGCGTGGATCACCCTACCGTCCGCGGTGACCAGGAAGTCCGTCCGCCGCCCCTCGACACTCCTGAGCAGAGGGAGGCCGCGGCCGCAGGCGCAGCGGGTCGGCTCGAGGCTACCGATGTCACCCGTGCGGTACCGGATGATCGGCATAGCGTACGAATACGGGTTCGTCAGCACCAGCTCTCCCCGCTCAGGCGCCGACGCGTCGAGGCCCGGGAGCACTTCGACGGTCATGCCTTCCACCCCGATGTGGAGTCCCCCCGCAGGGCACTCGATGGCGACCAGGCCCGCGTCGCGGCAGCCGTACTCGACGGCCGCGGGGCACCGGAACACGGACTGGATCACTGACCGCTGGAAGTCGTACAGCGGCTCGGCGGTGGCGAACACCACCCGAACCCCCGGGAATGCGGGCTGCCAGCCCTGCCCCTGCAGGTACCGCGCGAGCAGCCCCAACGCGCTGGCGTAACCGTAGAGCTTCTCCGGTCGGTAGCGACGAATGACCTCCGCGTAGCGCCGCAAGGCATCCTCACCCAGGTCGAAGGCCGACAGCAGCTTCGAGTTGAGGAGGCGGTCCCGCACCGTCCGCACGATGTCCTGTTTGGTCACCTCGATGGGGGAGCCCCAGAGAACGATCTCCCGCGCACCCATGCCCGCCTTGTACCAGCGGTGTGCCCGCAGCCGCACCGCGTCGGTAAAGGCTGCCCGCACCGGGTCGACCAACACGGTGACGGGGACACCCGTCGAACCACCGGTGCTGAGTCGCTGAGTCCCCCGGATCCGGCGTCGCGGCTGCAGGTCCTCGAAATGCGTGCGGAGCAGATCTCTGGTGAGATATGGGATCCGCGAGAAATCCTCGAAGGACTGGATTCGCCGGGGGGTGAGCTCGTGCTCGTCGAGCAGCCGAGTGTAGTAGGGGACCTCGGCGTAGGCGAACTCGAGGTGGGCTCGAACCGCCCGGAACTGCAGCTCGCGCAGTGGTCCCGGCTCGAGCCACTGGGAGCGCTCGAGATCGTGGAGGCGAGCATACGTGGGCTTGCCCTTCAGCCGTTCGTGGATGGGGAAGATTACCCGGTCGACGATCGCGGGGTGCACGGATGCTATCCTCCGGCCGAACGCGCGACCGCCACGCCCGTGTCGGAGCCGCCGGAGTTGGGCACCAGCCCCCGGAATTCCTCCATGACCTGGTCCGCGGCGACCTCCCACGAATGCCGCCGGGCATGGGCCGCGAGGGCGGCCGGATCCCAAGGCCGGGCGAGCGCTTCGAGGATCGCTTCGCGGAACGCGTCGTCGTCACCGGGGGGGGCGAGGATGCCGAGACCTGGGTGAGTCACGATCTCGGCATTGCCGCCCACGCGCGTGCTCACCACCGGGCGGCCACAGGCGAGGGCCTCCAGGAGAACATTCGCCCATCCCTCCGATCGGGTAGCCAGGCAGAAGAGATCGCTCGCGGCCAGCCAGCGCGGAACCTCGGCGTGGCCCCGCTCACCCGCCACGAGAACGTGCTGCTCGAGTCCGAGCTCCCGTACCAGCCGCGTGAGAACGGGTCGATAGCTACTACCGCGCTGCTCGCCTCCGACGATCACGTACAGCAGGTTCGGAAGGCGGCCGAGAAGCGCGGGCATCATCTCGACGATCCGGTGATGTCCCTTGCCTTCGTTGAGCCCGCCCACGGACAGCAGGATGGTCCGGTCCGCGGGTAGGCCCAGGGAGGCCCGCGCTTCTGCCCGATCCATCGGAAAGAAGTGCTCGGTGTCCACCCCGTTGGGGATGACCCGGATGTGTTCCTCGGGGATTCCGAGGGACATCGCGGTGCGCTTGAGAGAGTCGCTCACCGCGAGCACGCGATCGGCGGAGCGCAGGGCCCATCGAATCTGCGGTCGGTGGAGCGGATAGCCGGCGAGCCGCACGATGCTGCCCCGGAGCGTAATCAAGACCGGTCGGCGGAGCACCTTGCCGAGCAGCACCGCGGCGACTCCGTCAGGATAGGAGAAGTGGGCGTCGATGACGTCGAACGGAGCGCGGCGGCGCAAGCGGAGAAGGAAGGGCAGGAGCGAAGCCGCATAGAGAAGTCCGTCGAGCCACTTGGCGTAGCGCGGAATACAGAAGAACCACGGGTGCCGGACCCCACCCAGGCCCGCCTGGAGCTCGCTCCGCGGGATCCCGCTCCACTTGGGGCCTCGGATGAATCGGTTGAACGGGAACCACGGCAGAGGCGCGACCACCGTGACGCCGCAGCGGCGGGCGACCCGTCGCACGCGCTCCTGGATGAAAACGCCGAAGGCAGGTTGCTGGACATTCGGGAACACCGAGCTCAGCACGAGGACCCGCGGCGATACCGACACCCCGGCCGTCTTGTCGCTCTCGGGCATCAGCGCGAGGTCGGGGCCAGACTCTCACGGCCCGGGAGGCCGTAGATGTCAGGGTACTTCGACACGACGGCCGCCCACGACCGCTCCGACTCGACGTGCACCCGAGCGCTCTTCCCGAGGCGCGCGCGCAGCTCGGGGTCCCGGGCGAGAATGATGGCCTCGTCGAGAAAGGCCGCGGGGTCCTCGGCGCGGAACAGCACGCCGGTCGAGTCGTGGTGGATCAGCTCGGCGAGGCCGCCCACGTCGCTCGCCAGGACGGGGCGGCCCATGGCCATGGCTTCCAGCGGCTTGAGGGGAGTGACGAGCTCGGTGAGCCTCATCCTCAGGCGCGGGCAGACGAAGACATCGATGAGCGAGTAGTAATCCGTCACGCGGTCATAGGGGACCTGTCCCGCAAAGACGACGCCGGGCGTCGCAGCGGCTCGAAGTCCCGCCTCCTCCTCTCCGCCTCCAACGAGGAGGAGCCGGGCGCCCGGCAGGCGCTTGCGGAGCTCAGGGAACGTCTCGACCAGCATTCGGAGTCCTTCATAGTGATAGAAGGAGCCGACGAAGCCGAAGACGGGGCCATCGCCCAGGCCGAGCTCCCGGGCGAGCGTCTCGTTGCGGGGAGCAGGGCTGAAGCGGTCCGGGTCCACTCCGTTCGGCACCACGTGGATCCGGGCCGGATCGACGCCCCGTCCGATGACCTCTCGACGCATCGCGCTGGCAATCACCACCACCCGGTCGGCCCGCTTGAACGTGTAGGTCTCGAGAGCCCGGGTGATCCAGTACCGGACGGAGCGCTCGCGAGTGGTCCCGTGATCCACCGCGGCGTCCTCCCAGAACGCGCGGGCCTCGTACACGACCGGGATCCCGAGACGCCGTCCTGCCCAGATCGCCGGCAATCCGTTCAGGATCGGAGAGTGCGCGTGCAGAGCTTGGGCGCCCTCGCCCCGCGCCACGCTCGAGATACGCCTGGCGAAACGGAACATGAGGGCCAGCTCGGCCGCGTAGGGGAGCCGGTCGGCCAGCCCTCGCGACGCCGGTGTCCGGTAGTGCTGGATGCCATCGACGCTCTCGGCAAGCGGACCAGGACGCGGATGCTTGGGCGAGGTGAGCACGACCGGCCGGAGCCCGAGCCGGCGCTGGAAGCTCACGATGTTGTGGCTCCGGGTGCTGTACCCGCTCATCACCGGAAGCGAGTGGTCGAGGATGTGCAGTACGGTCATGCGCGGCTCGCGGATGCCCCATCGCGGCGGCCGACGAACCAGACCGCGTGGGCCAGGGAATCTGCGACAAGCGAGGACCGGTTGATGGCCGCTCGAACCGGCCCGAAGTCCAGGAGCCGACCGAGGCCGGGCAGATTCCGGGGGGGCAGACAGAGGGGAGCCCGCCGCTCGATCACGAAGCCGCGGGCGACGAGCCAGCTCTCGATGTCCGATGGGTCGTACGTCGCGACGCGCCGGGGAAGGCCCCGGATCCGGGCATGTGCGTGTCGGGCGCGCGTCACAAGGGCGCGGCTGTTGAGCGCTTCGACCACCAGATAGCCTCCCGGCCGCAGGACACGCGCCATCTCATCAAGAGCCAGCTCGGGGCTTCCCAGGGACTGGAGGACCCCAATCGCGACCACCAGCTCGGCACTGCGGCTGCGGCACGGCAGGGAATACGCCTCCCCGGCCAGGTAACGCCCCTTGCCGCCCGGGTCGGCCGCCACGGCACGCCCGAGGGCCACCAGGGAGTAGTCGAGACCGATCGCGCGATATCCGAGCCCCCCCAGGAGCCGGACGTAGGTCCCCGGGCCGCACCCGAGCTCGAGCGCGACTACGGGCTCGCCTGGACGTGGCGGCCGGATCAGGGTGCGGAAGAGATCGATCCGACGCTTCAGACCCTCGACGGACCACCCGGAGATGCTGGCCTCATCCGAGTACGTCCGGGCGAACCGATCGAAACGCTCGCGCCACTCCGTCTCGAATGAGCTCATGCGGCGAGCGGCCCCTGCGCCTGGGACTGATCCATGAAGGTACGGCTCCACAGCTCGAGCATGATGAGCGACCAGATCTCGGGAGCGTGGTTCCTGATCCCCCTCTGGTGGCGTTCCCACAACTGCCGCAGATGATCCGCCTGGACATACCCGCGGGCCAGGGACCTCGGCGAGAACAGCAGATCATCGGCCATCCCCCGCAACTCGCCCCGGAGCCAGCCGGCGAGCGGGATCTCGAAACCCTGCTTGGGACGGTAAATGACCGAGCGGGGCACGCGAGTCTCCAGGTACCGCTTGAGCAGATACTTCGACGTCCGCCCCCGGTACTTGAGCCCCGATGGCACGGTCGCCGCGAACTC
Source organism: Candidatus Methylomirabilota bacterium (assembly GCA_035260865.1). GTDB lineage: Bacteria > Methylomirabilota > Methylomirabilia > Rokubacteriales > CSP1-6 > CAMLFJ01. The sequence continues at coordinate 15,146 of DATFUK010000159.1, forward strand.
GATGACCCGCTGGTCGAGAAGCGGAGATCGGATTTCGAGACCGTTGGCCATGCTCATGCGGTCGACCTTGACCAGCATGTCATTGGCGAGCCAGGTCTTGAGATCCACGTAGAGGAGCCGGCTCAGGGGATCCAGATCGCGCGTGCGCTCGAAATGGCGAGAGAAGTCGTCGAAGGGATCATGCCCGGCGAGCTGTCGCCGGATGTCCGGCGACAGCAGCGCGTTCTTCTCGCTCTCCCTCAGCAGCGACAGATCGGCAAAGTAGGCGCGCTCGAAGGTGGTCCCCAGGTTCTGCAGGAAGTACCGGGCCCGCAGAGGCCGCGGCAGCCAGTCCGCCTTGGGGTACACCCGGCCGAGCGGGCCCAGCAACCCACGGCGCAGCCATTCCGGCAGCCAGCGGCGAAGCTTCGCCTCGGACCGGTTCAAGCCGTACCGCCGCTCATAGCCTGCGAAGACCTCATCTCCGCCGTCGCCGGACAGAGCGACCGTGACCCGCTCGCGCGCGGCCTTGGCAAGATAGTAGGTGGGCAAGGCCGACGAGTCGGCGAACGGCTCGTCCAGATGCCACACCAGCCGCGGCAGCACCTCGGCGGCTCGCGCCTCCACGATGACCTCGTGGTGCTCACTGCCCACCACCTGGGCCACTGTCCGAGCGTGTTCCAGCTCGTTGAACGCCTGCTCGCGAAACCCGATACTGGTGGTCACGACCGGCCGACTAGAGAGGCGGGCCATGGCTTCGACGACGGCGCTCGAGTCGACGCCTCCACTGAGGAACGCGCCGATGGGCACGTCGCTCACCAGGCGGCCGCGGACGGCCTCCCGGAAGATCCGCGAGAACTCCTCGATAGCCTGGCCCTCGCTCCTCTCCACCACGCCCCCGCGAGGGACATCCCAGTACTCGCCCACGCGGCTGTTGCCGTCCTGCCACACCAGGTAGTGGGCAGGGGGTATCTGTGCGATTCCCTGAAGAATCGTGGCCGGCGCCTGGACGGCGCCGAGCGACAGGTAATCATCGAGCGCCTCCAGACTCACCGTGCGCTTGATGGACCCGTCCTGGAGCAGGGCCTTGAGCTCGGAGGCGAAGAGCAGACGCTCGCCATCCTGAGCGTAGTACAGAGGCTTCTTTCCCACCCGGTCCCGAGCCAGGAGCAGCCGCCGCTCCTTGTCGTCCCAGAGAGCGAAGGCGAACATGCCCTCCAGCCGCTCCACGCAACCCACCCCGTACTCCTCGTACGCGTGGACGATGACCTCGGTGTCGGAACGCGTGGCGAAGCGATGGCCATGCGCCTCCAGCAGGACCCGCAATCCCTGGAAGTTGTAGATCTCCCCGTTCAGCACCACCGCCTTCCGACCATCCTCGCTGAAGATTGGCTGATCGCCGGTCACGAGGTCGATGATGCTCAGTCGCCGATGGCCGATCGCGGCGCCGCGCCAGGCCTGAAGGCCCTGCGCGTTCGGGCCGCGGTGGGCCAGCGCCGCCGTCATCCGGCCGACAAGCTCCGTGTCGATCGGATGCCGAGGATCCGCGTGAACGATGCCCGCTATACCACACACGGCCTAGTTCCTCCGCCCCGCACGCGGCTCGGTGCACAGGGAGGCGTATAGACGAGCGTAGGCCCGTACCATGTGGTCGAGGGATAGCTCGCGGGTCACCCGCTCGCGTCCCGCCTTCCCGTGTAGAGTCGCCAGCCCCGCGTCCGCGCAATACCTCCGCAAGGCTGCGGTCAAAGCGGACGGGCTCGCGGGAGGAACCAAGAGCCCCGTCACGTCGTGGTCGACCAGCTCGGGGTTGCCCCCGACATCGGTCGCCACCACCGGCAGTCCAGCGGCCATGGCCTCGAGAATCGTGTTCGAGATCCCTTCGCCCAGTGAGGGGAGCGCAAAGATGTCGAACGCGGCCAGCAGGCCTTGCACGTCGCGGCGCTCGCCGGCCATGATGACGCGGTCGCCCAGCCCGCGCCGCGCGATGTCCGCCTCGAGCCCCTGCCGGCACGGTCCCTCGCCGACGATGATCAGGGTCGGGCGCCCTTCGACGTCATCGAGCTGGGCGACCGCGGCCAGAAGCGCGGCCTGATCCTTGACCGGATCGAGACGGCCGACCGTCCCGATCACCAGCGCGTCGTCGGATACGCCCAGCGCCCTGCGCGCCGCGTGGCGATCACCGGCGGCGAATCGATCGACATCGACACCGTTGTGAATGGTGCCCACCTTCCTGATGGGAATCCCCACAATGTCGACCAGCCAGCGCTCCAGATCGAAGGACACCGTCACGAACCGTGACACGAGGGGAGCGAGCGTCTTTCGAATGCGAATCCGCCGGCGATTGAGACCGTGGGGATCCGACGCCTCCCGCCCGTGCTCTCCGTGGATGACCACCGGAACGCCCGCGAGCCTCGCCGAGATCACCGCATCGAGCGCCCCCCAGTTCCGGGAGTGAACCGCTTCCGGCCTCAGGCGCCGGAGCAGGCCGGCCAGCCTCACGATGGCCTTGAGGTCGACCCCCGGCCTCTTGGACACGCAGAACACCGGAACCTCTGCGGGCAACCGCTCAGCGAGGGGACCCACGGACGTCATGGTCACGACCGTGTGCCGGACACTCTCGCGCGTGGCATTGACCAGGTTCACCACCCCGGTCTCGGTCCCGCCCACCGCGAGCGAGTCCAGAACGTGAACGACGTGGGTCATCGGTCGAGCCACCGCCGAGCCCACTCCTCCAGGCAGAGCAGGGCCCAGATGTGACCTGAGCGGTCCCGGACCCCACTCCGGTGCTCCTCCAGGGCGGCGGATACCGCCCGCGGGTCAACGAAGCCTCGCTCTCGCGAGCGGCGCCCTTCCAGCACGTCCCGGGCATAGTCGCCCAGCTCCTTCCGAAGCCACGCGGCCAGAGGCACCCCGAACCCCATCTTTCGTCGGGTCACCGTATCCGCGGGCAGGTCGGGGGACATGGCTCGCTTGAGAATCACCTTGCCCGCGCCGTTCTGGAACTTCAGCCCGGTCGGCATGGTCGCGACAAACTCCATCAGCACGTGATCCAGCAAGGGAACCCGGGTCTCCAGCGAGACGAGCATGCTGGTCCGGTCGACCTTGGTCAGAATATCGTCGGGCAGGTAGCGCTGCACGTCCAGGTACTGCAGCGTCGAGGCATAGTCCCCCGTCGCGCCCGTCTGCGCGAGGGCGCGCAGCGACGCCGGATCGGCCTCCGGTGCGACGTGGGTCTGAGCTTCTCGCGAGAGCAGTCGCCGAAGTCCTTGGCTGCGCTGGAACGCGGTCATCCGGAAGTATCGCTCCACCGGGTCCGCCCCGAGCATTTCCAGATACCCGTGGCCCCGCACATTCGCGGGCACGAGCCGCCGCGCGAGGCGGAAGAGCCCCCGGGCGAGGGTGCCGGGAAACCGATCCAGCCGCTCGTGGAGAGCCAGGGCGCGTGCGTATCTCAGATACCCCAGGAAGTTCTCGTCGCCACCATCTCCCGAAAGTGCCACCGTCACGTGCTCGCGCGTGATCTTCGACACGTAGTACGTGGGCAGGGCGGACGCATCGGCAAACGGCTCGTCGAACTGCGATACCAGCCGCGGGAGGGCTTCCAGAGCGTCAGGCTTCACGATGAACTCGAAGTGCTGCGTCCCGTAGCGCTGGGCGACCTGCCGCGCGTGGGCCAGCTCGTCGAAGTCCGCTTCATCGAAGCCGATCGAGAAGGTCCGGATCTGACCGCTGGTTGCCTGCGCCATCAGGGCGACCACGGTGCTCGAGTCCATACCGCCGCTCAGGAATGCCCCGATCGGTACGTCGCTGATCAAATGCCGGCTCACAGAATCCTGGAGATGCCAGCGCAACCCTTCCAGCCACTCCGCGTCGCTGCGTCCCGTCTCCGGCGCGAACTTCAGATCCCAGTAGCGCTCCACGCGCGGTTCACCGCCCCCCAGATCGATCGTCAGGTAGGAGGCCGGTGGCAGCTTCCGGATGTCCCGAAAGATCGTCTTCGGGCTCGGGATGTAGTGCAGGGTCAGGTAGTCTCGAAGCGCCTCCCAGTCCACCTCGCGCGACACGGACGGATCCTCGAGAATGGCCTTCGGCTCCGACGCGAAGAGGAGCCTGCGGCCGTCCCAGGAATACACGAGCGGCTTGATTCCGACCCGATCCCGGGCGAGGAGAAGGCGCTTACCCCGCTCGTCCCAGAGGGCGAACGCGAACATGCCCCGGAGGCGCTCCAAGCACCCGGTCCCGAACTCCTCGTACGCGCGGAGGATGACCTCCGTGTCCGATGTGGTCCGGAACGCCCAGCCCCGTCCCTCGAGCTCCCGTCGGAGCTCCCGGAAGTTGTAGATCTCCCCGTTGAAGACCAGGCAGATCGACCGGTCGTCGTTGAACATCGGCTGATCGCCTGTGACCAGATCGATAATCGCGAGACGACGATGGCCGAGACCGACCGGTCCCCGTCGAAAGAAGCCGTCGCCGTCCGGTCCCCGGTGGGCGAGGATCGTGGTCATCGCCTCGAGCGGCTGCTCGCCCACCGCTCCCCCGTCCATCCGCAGGATACCCGCGATGCCGCACATCTCTCAGGCTCCGAGCATCGGCCGGCGACCAGCTGCCGCCGGCAGAGCCACCGGTACCGGCGCCGCACTCGGCGCGGGAGCGACTACTGGCTCCGCCACGAGCGTCTTCAGGATCGCGGTGATCGCGACAAGGTGATAGAAAAGATCGAAATACGACATGCTCAGGAATGCCCCACTCACCACGTAGCCGAGAACGCTGATCTCGGCCATTCTGGCCAGGTCGACGATCCATGCATGAGACGGATCCTGCCGCGCCTTGCTCCCCACCCGGCGCAGGCCGATCAACGTCGAGACGAGCAGGGCAACGAAGATCCCCAGTCCCACGAACCCGTGCTCCCCCAGCACCTGGAAGTAGATGCTGTGCGCGTCATGCTCGGCCCCCGCGTACGTATATCCGGGCATGTAGGCTTCGTACACGTCCTTCGTGAACGTCCGGAAACCGCCCCCCGCCACCGGGTGAGTCTTAGCGAGCTCCCAGGCGACGTACCAGGAATTCAGGCGCTGATTCGCGGAGAGGTCTTCCTGGTACTCTTCGATCGTCTCCATGCGGGCGCTCCACTGCGCCGGCATGATGCTGGGAAGGACCCAGATCCCCACGGCCAGAAGTGGCAGTAGCACGAAGCGCCACCGGCTCTGGAGGAAGATGAGCGGTACTACCACCGCGAGCCCAAGCAGGGCGCCCCGAGAGTACGTCACCAGGCTGGCGACGATGCATAGGAACACCCCGGCCCGGAACAGGTGCCGGGCCCAGGGTCGAGACTCCTGGCGCTGCAGGAAGACCAATAGCGGAATGACCATGTTGAGGGCCAGGCCGATCTCGGTGTTTCCCTCGATGAACGAGTCCGGCGGCCCGAGCACTCGATTCCCGCCCCCGGTGAGGATCGCCCACAGGCCACCCTTGAAGCCGTAGAACCCGATCGAGAGTGCGATGACCCAGACGAGTGCTCGAACCTTTCTCGCCTCCTGGAGCAACACCATGCTCAGGACGGTCCCGAAGAGGATCTTCGAGACCTTGAGCAGGTGGGTCGACGCGTCGTCGGGGTAGAACGCAAAGATCGTGGTGATGACAAACCACAGCCAGAGCGCCCCGAGAAGGAACACCTCGATCGTTCTGGGTATCGGCTTCCTCTCGTTCGTGAAGATCAGTCCGAGCAGGGTCGCCAGCATCGCCATGAGGCCGAACGGCATGCTGTACGCGAAGCCCCAGGTGAGTCGGTGAGGGTTCATGTAGCCAATCCACGACCACACCAGGATGCCGACCCACGGCCGCGCCACACAGAATGGTAGCAGCCAGAAAATGACCGCGGTCAGGACCAGGTCGCGGAGGATCACGGAACGAGGGCCTCGACGACCCGCAGCGCGCTCATCGCCTTCTGCAGATCCTCCGTCGCGCCGAGCGCCCACTCGGCCGGGGGTATGCTGTTGAAGTACTTGTCGACCGGCCGCCGGATCGTGTTCCAGGCCAGCGTCGTCTTGCTCAGCTCGAAGTCGACCATCGGATCCATGTTCTTGGTGATGTCCTTCCGCTCGGTGAGGCCGTACACCGCGAAGCGGACGATCCGGTACATGTGATCCATCATCTTGTGCGTCTGATCAAGCTCGTCGAGCGCCTGCGGGCTCTGCAGGCGCTGGATCGACAGCTGGCCCAGCGCGAGCGCGGCCCGGATCTGCCGCCCGATCACCTTCGGATCGGAGCTGACCCGCTCGTCCCCTTCGGCCAGTTGAGCTCGCGCCGGCCCCGGCAGCAGCAGGGTGCCCAGCAGGGCCAACACCGGGACGATGGCGGTCGCTAGCTTTCGTCGTGACGATGCCATGGCGTGGAGGCCTCCGCTCCTGGTGTTACGGCTGGTTCACGTGCCCGGAGGGTCTGCTCGTAGAACCCTTCCACACAGCGGGCGTGCGCCTCCGGCGAGAAGCGTGCCTGCGCGACCAGGCGCGCGTTGTCCCCGAGTCGCCGGGCCAGGACCCGATCCCGGAGGAGCGTCACGATCGCCTCGGCGAGCGCGGTCGGGTCGCCCGGTGTGACCAGGAAGCCGGTCCGCCCCTGCTCGATGATCTCCAGGGGCCCCCCGGCCGCCGCGGCCACCACCGGTTTGCCCATGGCCATCCCCTCGGCGATGACGCGGCCGAACGGCTCCGGCGACACGGACGCGTGGACGACGACATCCAGGAGCTGCAGCATTTCCGGGACATCCCGACGGAAGCCCGTGAAGACTGTCCGGCCGGCAATCCCGAGCTCTCGGGCCAGGCGGAGCAGCTCTTCCCGATACGCCGTCGAGCCATCCGGAGCCTCTCCGATCACCAGCGCTCGCGCCTCCGGAACCGCCTCCATCACCAGCCTCGCCGCCTTCAGGAACACATCGTGTCCCTTCCACTTGAGGAGGGTCCCGGGAATCCCGAAGCAGAGATCCCGGTCGCCGAGCCCGAGCTCGCCACGCTGCCGTGACGCGTCAATCGACGGATCGAACCGCCCTAGCTCGACCGGCGGGTGGAGTGTGCTCACCCGCTCGCTCGGCACCCCGAGCTTCATCAGGTCGAGCCGGGTAGCGTCGGAATTCGCGATATAGGTGTCCACGAACCGCGAAAGGTACCGGACGGTTGGCGAGTGGTATTCACCACCCCGCTGGTACGCGATCAGGGGCACGCCGAGGATCCGCGCGAGCAGCACCGCCCGCACGTCGAGACCGTTGTTGTGGTGGATGAGCTCGACGCCGGCC
>DATFUK010000160.1:0-3468 GCA_035260865.1 Candidatus Methylomirabilota bacterium
GGTCGGCCGCCTCGGGCACGATGTGGCCGATCATGAAGCCGTGGGTGGCGCCCGAGAACCGGCCGTCGGTCATCAGGGCCACGCTCTCGCCCAACCCCGCGCCCTGCAGCGCGCCGGAGACGTGCAGCATCTCGCGCATCCCGGGACCGCCCTTCGGCCCCTCATAGCGGATCACGATCACGTCGTTGGGCTTGATCTTGCCCTTCTTGATCGCCTGGAAGGCCGCTTCCTCGACCTCGAAGACCCGCGCGGGCCCGCGGTGCGAATACTTCTTCTGGCCGGAGAGCTTGATGACGCAGCCGCCGGGGGCCAGGTTGCCGCGCAGGATCGCGATGCCCCCTTCCGACTTCAGGGCCTTCGCGAGGGGCTTGATGACCTGCTGGCCCGCCGGCTCCGCAGCCGCCTTCACCTCCTCGCCGATCGTGCGTCCGGTCACCGTCTTCTCGCGCGCGTGGAGCAGGCCCGCCTCGAGCAGGCGCTTGCCCACCACCGCCATGCCGCCCGCGTCGTACATCTCGGGCGCGGTGTAGTTGCCCCACGGCTTGAGGTCGGCGAGCACCGGGGTCTTGCGCGAGATCCGGTCGAAGTCCTCGATCGCGAGCTTCACCCCGAAGTCGCGGGCGGTGGCCATGAGGTGCAGCACCGCGTTGGTGGAGCCGCCGGTGGCCATGACCCCCGCGATGGAGTTCTCGAAGCTCTTGCGGGTCACCACCTGGCGCGGGGTCAGCCCCTTGCGGACGAGCTCCATCACCAGCTTGCCCGACTCGAAGGCCACTTCTTCCTTCCGGGTATCGGTGGCCGGGATGTCGTTCCAGCCCATGGGGGACATGCCGAGCATCTCGTAGGCGGTGGCCATGGTGTTGGCGGTGAACTGTCCGCCGCAGGCGCCCGCGCCGGGGCACGCGTGATCCTCCACGTCCATGAACTGCTCCATCGAGATCTTGCCCGCGTTCAGCGCGCCGATCGCCTCGAACACGTCCTGGATCGTCAGGTTGCGGTTCGCGAACGGGCCCGTGGAGCCGGCGCAGCGGCCGAACATGATCGAGCCGCAGTAGAGCATGAGGCTCGGGATGTCGAGCCGGCCGAGCACCATGGTCATCGCGGGGATGGTCTTGTCGCAGCCGGAGATGGTCACGATCCCGTCGAACATGTGGCTGCGGGCCACCAGCTCCACCGAATCGGCGACGACCTCGCGGCTGATCAGCGAGCCCTTCATGCCCTCGGTACCCATCGTGATGCCGTCGGTGATCGAGATCGTGTTGACCTCGATCGGGGTGCCACCCGCGGCCCGGATGCCCTGCATGACCTTCTCGGCCAGCTTCCGGTGGTTCCAGTTGCAGGGCATGGTCCCGATCCAGGAGTGGGCCACGCCGATCTGGGGACGCCTGAGATCCTCGTCGCTGAAACCGACCGCCTTCATCATGGCGCGGGCGGCGGAACGATCGGTGCCTTCGAGGAGGACGCGGCTGCGCTTGCGGGGGTCGACGGCCATCGGGGACTCCTTTGTCGTGGCTTGCCTGGTCCGGGGAATTCTACAGCAGGTCGCGGAGCGGGACCAGCGCGTAGCCCTGCTCGCGCAGGCCCGCGATGAGCGCGGGCAGGTACGCGACGAGCCGCGCCCCCGCTCCCGGCACGCCGTCCGCGTCGTGCAGGTCGTAGATGGCGCCCGGCCGCGCCCGCGTGGCCCCTCGGCGCGCCTGCTCCGCGGGAGCCACCGGCCGCCGGCTCTCCGGCTGCACCGTCCAGAACACGCACGGGGTCTCGAGGCGGCGCAGCGTCCCGAACATGGCGAGGTTCGTCTTGCCCCACGGCGGCCGGAAGAAACGCGGCGGCGCGCCCGCGGCCTGGGTGATGGCGGCGTGCCCGTCGCCGATCTCCCGCTCGGTGCGGTCGGGCCCGCAGCGCCAGAGGCTCGCGTGGCTCCAGGTGTGGTTGCCCAGGTCGTGACCGCCCTCCGCGATCCGGCGGGCCACCGCGGGGGCGTGCGCGGCGCGCCGGCCGATCAGGAAGAAGGCGCCCTGGACGCTCTCGCGCTCCAGGATGTCGAGGACCCGCGGCGTGCACTCACGGTCCGGCCCGTCGTCGAAAGTGAGCGCGACCGCCCGCCGCTCTCGCGAGCCGCGCCACACGCTGGCGAGGGTGAGCAGGTGCGAGCCCCAGGTGTAGGCGCCCCAGAAGGCGGGCGCCGCTCCCGCGGCCAGCCAGGCCGCGCGCTTCACGCCACGGGCCGCTTGGCCACGAGCAGGGTGAGCCGCCCGCTCTGCACGATCTCGCCGTGCTGGTTCAGGATGCTGCGCTCCTCGATGACGACGCCGCCCTCCCTCATCGAGCGCTTCGCGACCGTCTTGGACACGCTGCGGATCGTGTCGCCGATCCGGGTCGGCTTCAGGAACCGCCACTCGAAGCCCATGAACGCGAGCACCACGAGGGGCGGCTGGGGCACGCGCCAGCCGAGGCCCGAGGACAGGCAGAGCGGGAGCAGATCCGGAATCGTGCCCGGCTCGCCGGGCCGGGCCGAGCTGAGCGAATTGAAGAGAGCCGCGTGCGTCTCGGTGAGAGTCAGCCCGGGGGTCTCGAGCGGCACCCCGGTCTGGACGTCCTCGAAGTAGACCCGGCTCGCCGGCTGGCTCGGGGACAAGCGCGCGCTCAGGCGGGCCGGCGACCCACCAGGTGGTCGGTCTCGCCCTCCTGGACGGTCTCGCCCCGCTGGTTGACCACTCGCCGGGCCACCGTGACCACGCCCCAGCCCGGCTGCTCTCCGTCGCGCTTGGCGGTGACCCGGGCTTCGACGTGGATGGTATCGCCGATCTTGATCGGCCCCTTGAACTTCCACTTCACGGCGGCTAGCGGACCCGTGACCCGGGCGGTCACCACCCGGTCCAGGAGTCCCTGCTGGATGGACAGGCCGAGCAGTCCGTGGGCGATGCGCTCGCCGAACTGCGAGGCCTTCATGTGCTCGGCGTCGGTGTGCAGCACGTTGTAGTCGCCGCTCAGCCCCGCGAAGATGACCACGTCGGCCTCGGTCACGGTACGGCCGGGCGAGGTGTATTCCTCGCCAACCGGGATGTCCTCGAAGTAGACGGCCGGATCAGCGCTCACGGGCCGCTAGGATAGCACGCCGGCGCGCTCGCTCCGCCTCACGGCATCGTGGCCCCAGACGAACCTTGACATCCCGGATTCCGCCTACATAGAATCAGACCGACTGGTCGGTCTGGCCACCCCGAACACGGAGGCATCAATGGCCGTCGCCGCGCCCGCTCCACCTCGACTCCGCGATCCCGCCCTCCACCCGATCTGGGAGAAGGTCCAGGCCGGAGAGCGCCTGTCCCGCGAGGATGGGCTCGCGCTCTTCGCCACCGATGATCTGCACGGGGTGGGCCGCATGGCCGACTTCTTCAAGTCCCGGCGGCACGGCGACCAGGTCTTCTTCGTGCTCAACCGGTACATCAACCCGACCAACGTATGTGT
>DATFUK010000161.1:0-11672 GCA_035260865.1 Candidatus Methylomirabilota bacterium
GTTGAGATCGGCCACGTCGCTCTTGAGCCCGTCCTTGTATTCGTCGTGCAGTGGCAGGCGCCACATCCGCTCCCCCGCCCCGTCCGCGGCGGCGAGCACCCGCGAGGCGAGGCCGTCGTCGCTCGCCATCATCCCGGACACGCCCTGGCCCAGCGCGATGACCACCGCGCCGGTCAGGGTCGCCATGTCGATCATCTCGTCCGGCTTGATGTGCTCGACCGCGTAGGCGAGCGCGTCCGCGAGGGTCAGCCGGCCCTCCGCGTCGGTATTGCCGATCTCGATGGTGAGCCCGTTCATCGCCCGCACGATGTCGCCCGGCCGCTGGGCGGTGCCCGAGGGCATGTTCTCGGTGGCCGCGATCAGCCCGTGCACCTCGACCGCCGGCTTGAGGCGCGGCAGCGCCTGGAAGATGCCCAGCACCGCGGCGGCGCCCGACATGTCGTCCTTCATCCGCAGCATGCCGTCGGCGGACTTGAGGTCGAGCCCGCCCGAGTCGAAGGTGATGCCCTTGCCGATCACCACCACCCGGCGGCGCGCCCGGCCCTTCGGGGTGTAGGTGAGGTGGATGAACTTGGGCGGCTCCTCGCTGCCCTGCGCCACCCCCACGTAGGCACCCATGCCCATGGTGGCGCACTCAGCCCGGTCCAGGACCCGCAGGGTGAGCCCGCTCTCCTCGGCGATCTCGGCCGCGCGTCGGGCCAGGAAGGTGGGCGTCACCACATTGGCCGGCTCGTTGACCAGGTCTCGCGCGAGACAGGTCGCCTCCGCGGCGATCCGGCCGAGGCGGACCCCGTCGCGCGCGGCGGCCGCGCTGCGCCGGTCGGGCTCGAGCACGGTCAGCGCGCGGACCATCTTGCCGTTCTTCTCCTTCAGATACTTGTCGAAGCGATAGGTGCCGAGCAGCGCGCCTTCCACGACCGCCTGCGCCCGCGCCCGCGCGGCGAGCGCGGTGGCGGGCATGAACACCGCGATGGTGGCGGCGCCCAGGTCGCGCGCGCGCCGCACCGCGGCCGCGGTGGCGCGGCGCATGGGCTCGGCGTCGCGGGCCCGCGCCCCCCGCCGGAGCGGGCCGAGGCCCACCACGAGGACGCGCTCGGCGGGAATCGCGCCCGCGGTGTGGAAGTACGAGATCTGCCCGGGCTTGCCCTCGAACTTCTCGCTCTTCTGCACGCGCGAGAGCAGGCCGCCGAGCGCCCGGTCCAGCGCGGCGATCTCGGGCGCGGGCCGTGCGCCGTCGCCGTACTGCCCCAGCACCAGCACGTCCGCGCGCGCTTCCGATGGGCTCCGGGTCTCGAGGGCCAGCTCCATTGCCGTCATCCTCCGTGGGACAGGGTCGGTGGCCGGCAGAGGCTCGCGGCGCGGTGGACCATGTCCGCGAGCCCGTCGGTGGTGTCGTAGGCGCCGAGATCCGCGATCGGGACCCAGCGCACCTCGGCGGCGTCGCTGCCCGCGCGCGGCGTCCCGGCCTCGATCGCCGCCGCGTAGTCGATGATCACGTAGTGATAGTGCACGCGGGGCGCCTCGGAGCCGTTCGCGGGGGCGAGCCGCACCCGGTCGATCACCCCGCAGAGCCCGAGCAGGCGCACGCTCACCCCGCACTCCTCCTGCACCTCGCGGCGCGCCGCGTCCTCGATGCGCTCGCCCAGGTGGACGAGGCCGCCGGGGATGCTCCACTTGCCCTGGGACGGCGGCTGCCCGCGCTTGACCAGGAGCACGCGGTCGCCGTCCAGGATCACCGCGCCCACCCCCACCCGCGGCGCATCCGGGAACTCGCGCGCGAACGTCATCTCACCCTCTCCCCTCTGGGGAGAGGGTAGGGTGAGGGGGCAGCTGATGAGGGGGCCGGTGCTGAGGGGGCCGGTGCTGAGGGGTCGTCACGGTCATCGCGCGCCCGGATCGCGTCCAGCGCTCGGTGCCGTACTTGTCGCGCACCAGCGACTCGGCCAGCTCCAGCTCGTCCGCGGCGAGGCCGCCCGCGGTCAGCTCGAGCCCGTGCACCGCGCGGAACCCCTCGGCCAGCCCGGTCATGGTCTCCTCGAACGAGGGGCGCCGGCCCAGCACCGCCTCGAGCGTGGTCATGCCCGCGAGCGGATCGCGCTCGGCCGGGAAGACGCGGCGCAGGCGGTCCGGCGCGGCGCCCAGCATGACCGCGCCGTGCTGGAGGAAGCCCGAGCCTTGCCGCCGCTGGGCGCTGCCCACCACCTTGAGGCCGGCGACCTCGAGCTCGTAGGAGCCGGTCCGCGCGAAGCAGAAGGTGGGCATCGCGGTCGGATCCGACGGCTGCACCGGCACCATCTCGACCGGAGCGCCCACCCGATTGATCCCGGCGGCCAGCGCGGCGCCGATCCAGCGATACGTCTCGAGCAGGTCGCCCGCGCCCTCGAAGTCACCCGCGCGCGCGGCCACGCTGTAGGTCAGCTCGAGCGCGGGCCCCTCGTGGAGGATCGCGCTGCCGCCGGTGGGGCGGCGCACGAGGCCGATGCCGAGCGCGCCCGCGGCCGCGACGTCGATGCGATGGTCGAGGGCCTGGCCGTAGCCGAGCGAGATGGTGGCGGGCTGCCAGGAGAAGAAGCGGAGCGTGGGAGGCGCGGTGCCCGCGAGCCGGCCCAGCAGGAGGGCCTCGTCGAGGGCCATGTTGAGGGCGCCGTCGAGCGACTCGGTGACCAGCAGGCGGAACGGAGTCGTCACCCCTGGATCATTTCGGCGGGCGCCACCTCAGCACCGGCTGGCGGGCGGCCAGCGTCTGGTCCAGGCGGCGCACCGGCGTCGTGACCGGCGCCTCGTGGATCAGGTGCGGGTTCGTCTCGGTCTCCCGCGCGATCTGGATCATCGCGTCGCAGAATTGATCGAGCGTCTCCTTCGATTCGGTCTCGGTGGGCTCGATCATCAGCGCCTCTTCCACGATCAGCGGGAAGTAGGTGGAAGGCGCGTAGAAGCCCAGGTCGAGGAGGCGCTTGGCGATGTCCATCGCGGTGACCCCGAGCTTCTTCTGCCGGCGGGCCGACAGCACGCACTCGTGCATGCACGGGCCCGGCGCGGAGCGGTCGTAGTCGCCTTCCAGGCGCTTCAGGATGTAGTTGGCGTTGAGCACCGCGTTCTCGGAGACCGAGCGCAGGCCGTCCGGGCCCATGGTGCGGATGTAGGTGTAGGCCCGCACCAGCATGCCGAAGTTGCCCCAGAAGGCCTGCAGCTTGCCGATCGACTGCGGGCGATTCCAGTCGAGGCGGTAGCCCCCCGCGCTTGAATCGTCCCGCTTCACCACCACCGGGGTGGGCAGGAACGGCGCCAGGTGCGCCTTGATGCCCACCGGCCCCGAGCCGGGCCCGCCGCCCCCGTGCGGGGTGGTGAAGGTCTTGTGCAGGTTGAAGTGGCAGACGTCGAAGCCGAGATCGCCGGGGCGCGTGATGCCAAGGATGGCGTTGAAGTTGGCGCCGTCCATGTAGACCTGCACGCCCTTGGCGTGGCACATCTCGGTGATCTGGTGGATCTTCGACTCGAAGAGGCCGAGCGTGTTGGGCTGGGTGATCATGAACGCGGCCACGTCCTCGTCGAGATGCCGCTCGAGGTCGACCAGGTCCACGTCGCCGTTGGCCTCGGACTTGAGCTCGACCACCGCGAAGCCGGCCAGCGCGGTGGACGCGGGATTGGTCCCGTGCGCGGAGTCGGGGATCAGCACCTTGTGGCGCCGCTCGCCACGGGCCAGGTGGTAGGCGCGGATCATCAGCACGCCGGCCAGCTCGCCCTGGGCCCCCGCCGCGGGCTGGAGCGACACCTCGTCCATCCCGGAGATCTCGGCGAGGTCCCGGGCCAGCTCGTGCATGAGCTGGAGCGCGCCCTGGCTCGCCGCCTCGGGGGCCAGCGGGTGCAGGCGCGCGAAGCCGCCGAGCCGGGCCATGTCCTCGTTGATCTTCGGGTTGTACTTCATGGTGCACGAGCCGAGCGGATAGAAGTGGGTGTCCACCCCGTAGTTCATCTGCGAGAGCCGCGAGTAGTGGCGGATCACGTCCACTTCCGAGACCTCGGGCAGCTCGGCCGCCGATTCGCGCAGGTGCGCCTTCGGCAGGAGCGCGGCCGGGTCGCTGTCCGGCACGTCGCTCTCGGGCAGCGAGTAGGCGAAGCGGCCGGGTGCGGAGAGCTCGAAGACCAGCTTGTCGTAGGCGGGCTTGGCGGCGTGCATGGCGGCCTCAGGCCACCGCCGCGGCCAGGGCGGCCGCGTAGGCGTCGATCTCGTCCTTGGTGCGCTTCTCGGTCACCGCGACGAGCAGGCAGTCCTTGTAGGCGCGGTCGAAGCCCTTGAGCGGCACGCCGGCGAGCAGCCGGTCCTTCATGAGACGCTTGATCACGCGCTCCGGCGACTTCGGGAGCTGGAGCGTGAACTCCTTGAAGAAGGGCGCGGCGAAGCGCAGGGACACCCCCGGGATCTTGGTGAGCTCGCGC
This sequence comes from Candidatus Methylomirabilota bacterium, assembly GCA_035260865.1. Classification (GTDB taxonomy): domain Bacteria; phylum Methylomirabilota; class Methylomirabilia; order Rokubacteriales; family CSP1-6; genus CAMLFJ01. The sequence goes on from DATFUK010000161.1 coordinate 4,438, forward strand.
GCCGCGTAGTGCGCCTTGGCGGTCGAGAGCTCGCCGACCTTGCGGAGGCCGCGCTTGCCCAGGATCGAGACGTAGATCGTGGCCATCAGCGCGCACAGCGCCACGTTGGTGCAGATGTTGGACGTGGCCTTCTCGCGGCGGATGTGCTGCTCGCGCGTCTGCAGCGTGAGCACGAAGCCGCGCTGGCCGTCCACGTCCACCGTCGCCCCCACCAGGCGTCCCGGCATCCGCCGAACCAACTCCTGCTTGGCCGCGAACACGCCCAGGTTGGGACCTCCGAAGCTCATCGGCACCCCGAGCCCCTGCCCCTCGCCGACCACGATGTCGGCGCCGCAGGCGCCCGGCGGGGTGAGCAGCCCCAGGTTGATCGGATCGGCGACCACGACGAGGAGCGCGCCCGCCTCGTGGGCGATATCCGCGATCCCCCGGACGTCCTCGAGGCAGCCGAAGAAGTTCGGGTACTGGATCACCACGGTCGCGCTGTGCTTGGACAGGGCCTTGCGGAGCGCGTCCACGTCGGTGACCCCGTCCCCGAGCGGGACCGACTTGATCTTGAGGGCGGGTCCCTCGACGTAGGTCTCCACCACCTGGCGGTAGAGCGGGTTCACCCCGCGCGAGATCACCAGCGTGTCGCGCCCGGTCACCGCGTGGGCCATCAAGGTCGCCTCGGCCAGCGAGGAGGCGCCGTCGTAGATGGACGCGTTCGCCACGTCCATGCCGGTCAGCTCCGCCATCATGGTCTGGTACTCGAAGATCGAGCGGAGCGTGCCCTGGCTGGCTTCCGGCTGGTACGGGGTGTAGGCGGTGAAGAACTCGCCGCGCGAGATCAGGTGGTTGATCGGGCTGGGGATCGCGTGGTCGTAGGAGCCCGCTCCGAGGAAACAGACGTGGTCGTCCGCGCCCGCGTTGAGCCCGGCCATGCGCTGGAGGTGCCGGATCAGGTCGGTCTCGGCCATCGCCCGCGGCAGGTTGAGCGGCCGCGACAGTCGCGCCTTGGTCGGGATGCGAACCAGCAGGTCCTCGATCGAGCCGGCGCCGATGACCCCCAGCATCTCCTTCTGCTGGGCGGGCGTGTTGGAGATATAGCGCATGCTAGTGCCCGCCGCCCGCGGTGAGCTTCTCGTAGTCCGCCGCGCTCATCAGCCCGTCCACGTCCTTGGGACTGGTCATCTTGATCACGAGCATCCAGCCCTGGCCGTAGGGGTCGGTGTTCACCAGCTCGGGCTTCTTCGGCAGCTCGGCGTTGACCTCGACCACCTCGCCCGAGACCGGGGCGAAGAGGTCGGAGACCGCCTTCACCGACTCGACGACCCCGAACGTCTTGAGCGCGGTGACCTTGGCGCCCACCTTGGGCAGCTCGACGAAGACGACGTCGCCGAGCTGCTCCTGGGCGAAGGCGGTGATGCCGATGCGGGCGCGGTCGCCTTCCACCTTGGCCCACTCGTGCTCGCGGGTGTACTTGAGCTCCGCCGGAACGTTCGCCATCGACCTCTCTCCTAGGCCTTCTTGGTGTGCGAGGGATAGAAGGGGGTCTTGACCACGCGCGCGGCGTGGGCGGCGCCCCGGATCTCGACGGCCAGCTCGCTGCCCGCCGCGGCCAGCGCAGACGGGACGTACCCGATCCCGATCGAGCGCTCCACCGACGGCCCGAACGAGCCCGAGGTGACCACCCCGACCGGCGCGCCGCCGCCCATGAGCCGATAGCCGTGGCGGGGCACCGCGCGCTCCACCATCTCGAAGCCCACCAGCTTGCGGGCGGTTCCGCGCGCGCGAAGCGCCTCGATGGCCTCGCGTCCGATGAACTCGCCCTTCGCGGGCTTGACCACCCAGCCGAGCCCCGCCTCGAGCGGGTTCGTGGTCTGGTCGATGTCGTTGCCGTAGAGGGCGTACTTCATCTCGAGCCGCAGGGTGTCGCGCGCGCCGAGCCCGATCGGCTGGATCCCGTCCGCACGCCCCGCCTCGATCAGGGCGGCCCACAAACGCTCGGCCCCGCCCGCGGCGACGTAGAGCTCGAAGCCGTCCTCGCCGGTGTAACCGGTGCGCGAGATGATCGCGGGCACCCCCGCCACCGCGCCGCGGCCGAAGTGGTAGTAGGCGATCCCGGTCACCTCGCGGTCGGCCAGGCGCGCCACCAGCGCTTCCGCCTTCGGTCCCTGCACCGCGAGCAGCGCGGTCTCGTCGCTCACGTTCTTCCACTCGGCGCGGCCCGTGCTGTGGGAGGTGACCCACCCCCAGTCCTTGTCGATGTTGGACGCGTTGACCACGAGCATGTAGTGGTCGTCGGCCAGCCGGTACACCGTGAGGTCGTCCACGATGCCGCCCTCCGGGTAGCAGAGGGCCGCGTACTGCACCTGGCCGATCTCGAGCGTGCGCGCGTCGTTGGTGCACAGGCGCTGGATCGCGGCGAGCGCGTCGGGGCCGCGCACCTCGAACTCGCCCATGTGGCTGATGTCGAAGAGGCCGACCGCGCGGCGCACCGCCCGGTGCTCCTCGATGATCCCGGTGTACTGCACCGGCATGTCCCAGCCCCCGAACGGCACCATCTTCGCGCCCGCCTTGACGTGGACGTCGCGCAGCGGGGTGCGCTTGAGCGGAGTCGACGCGGTGGTGTCCGTCATCTGGATGCCCGGGGCGCCCTCATCTTAATTGATGGCGGGCGGGGTCGCAACGATCCGGTAGCCGCGGCTCTCCATGCAGGCGATCCACTCCCGCTCGAAGCGGGAGTACCCGCTCACGCTGATCGCGCCGCCCGCGATGCCGCCCGCGCCGGCGCCCGCGATCAGCCCGTCGCTGGCCGTCGACGCGGCGACGGTCGTGGGCAGCCCGGTCAGGAAGCCGCCGAGCGCGGCGCCGCTCGTGCCGAGGACGAAGACGTTGCGGAGGGCATTGGCGAGCGGCGAGTCGTCGCCGTTGTAGTTGTGCCGGTAGCCCACCTCGGCCTTGCAGTCGGCCGCGTCGAGGCGGTGCTGGGTCGCGGTCTGCTCGCCGGTGGCCGCGGTCTCCGGCAGCCGGGCCACCGAGCACGCCTGGGCCAGCAGGGCGCACATCAGGGCGACCGCGGCGGCGCGCCCGCTCATCACTGGGCGGGCAGCCAGTCGCGCAGCGGCTTGACCTGGCAGCCCGCCTTCTCCAGCGCTTCCCGCACCGTCCGCACGATCCGCTCGGCGCCGGGGGTGTCGCCGTGGCAGCAGATCGTCTGCACCGAGATGTCGATGTCCACGCCGTCCATGGCGCGGACTTTACCAAGCATCGCCATCTGCACGGCCTGCGCGGCCGCCTTGGCCGGGTCGGTGATGAGCGAGCCCGCGACCTTGCGGGACACCAGGGTGCCGTCCACGTTGTAGGCGCGGTCCGCGAAGCCCTCGGAGGCCACGCGGGCCCCCATCTTCCGGCAGGTGGCGTCGTAACGCCCGGAGGCGAGCGTCATCAGGATCAGGCCCGAGTCCATCGCGGACTGGCCGGCCGCGGTGGCGAGGGCCTCGTCGGCTTCCATCATGTTGTAGAGGATGCCGTGGGGTTTCATGTGCTGCAGCTCCACCCCCGCCGCGCGCGCGACCTCGCGCAGCGCGCCGGTCTGGTAGCAGAGGTAGTCCTGCAGCTCGCGCTGGCTCACGTCCATCTTGCGACGGCCGAATCCCATGAGATCGGGCAGCGAGGGATGGGCGCCCAGGGCCACCCGGTGGGCGAGGGCCAGCTCCACCGTCTTCCGCATGATGTGCGGGTCGCCGCCGTGGAAGCCGCAGGCCACGTTGGCGGAGCTGATGAACGGCATGATGGCCTCGTCGGCCCCGAGCGTCCACCGCCCATACGATTCGCCCATGTCGCAGTTGAGATCGATCATCTTCGGCATAACCCACCCCTCACCCTGCCCTCTCCCCTGAAGGGAGAGGGTTATTCGAGGACGCGGCCCAAGGTCTCGACGAAGCGGTCCACGTCGGCGTCGGTCATGGCCAGGGAGCAGGCGCCGAGCCCGCGCTGGGAGAGCAGCACGCCCTCGTTGACCAGGCCCAGGAAGGCGCGCGCGGGCGTCTTCGGATCCTCGGGCCGGGCGGAGCGGTAGTCGCTCAGCTTCTTCTTGGTGTGGTGCAGCCAGAAGAGCGAGCCGGTGCCGGTGATCTGGCCCGCGTAACCCTTCTTGCGCAGGAGGCGCCGCACCCCGTCGCGCAGCCGGTCGCCGAGCGCGTCCAGGCGCGCGTAAGCCTCCGGGGTGAGCTGCTCCATGGTGGCGATGCCGCCCGCCATCGTGAGCGGGTTGGCGTTGAAGGTGCCGCCGTGGTTGATGCGGCCCTTGCCGTCGCGCGGGTCGTAGTAGTTCATCACGTCCACGCGCCCGCCGAAGGCGCCCACCGCGAGGCCCCCGCCGATGATCTTGCCGAGGGTGGTGAGATCGGGCCGGATGTTGAACCGCTCCTGGGCGCCGCCGCGGCCGATCCGGAACGAGATCACCTCGTCGAAGATGAGCAGGATGCCCAGGCGCTGGGTGACCTCGCGCAACTTCTCGAGGAACCCCTCGCGCACCGGGATCAGGCCGGCGTTGGCCAGGAGCGGATCGATGATCAGCGCCGCGATGTCGCTCCCCTGCTTGTCGAGGATCTTCTCGCAGGCGCCCGCGTCGTTCCACGGCAGCGTCACCACGTGCTTGACCACCGCGGCGGGGACGCCCGAGGACCACGCCACCGACTTCGGCCGCTTGCGCGAGCCCGCGGAGGCCGGGTCCGGGGCCACGCTCACCAGCACCCAGTCGTGAGTGCCGTGGTAGGCGCCCTCGAACTTGGCGATCTTGGACCGGCCGGTGAAGGCGCGGGCCACCCGCACCGCGTGCATGGTGGCCTCGGTGCCGGAGTTCGCGAAGCGGATCATCTCCATGCCCGGGATGCGCGTGGTGAGGATCTCGGCGAGCCGGATCTCGTGCTCGCTCGGGCCCGGGAACGACATGCCGTTCACCGCCGCGTCCTGGATCGCCTTCACCACCTGCGGGTTGGCGTGGCCCAGGATCAGGCTCGTGTAGTTGCCGTTGAAGTCGAGCCGCTCGACCGAGTCGGCGTCCCAGATGCGCGCGCCCTCGCCGCGGGTGATGTAGAACGGGTACGGGTCGAAGAAGGTCGTGGTGCGGCTGTTGCCGCCCGGCATCACCCGCAGCGCCTCCTCGAAGAGCTGGCGGGAGCGGGGGGTCTTGGCCTGGTAGTCGGTGACGGCGCGCTCGAGAGACATGGCGTTCCTCCCTGGATCCGGTTCCTATTCGATCGCTGCGTCCAGCGTCCGGAGGCTCTGCCGCAGCATCGCATGAGCCTCGGCCACTGTCACGCGGCGGAAGTGGAGCCGCCCGCCCGGCTTCACCTGGGCGATCCGGCCTATGTGGAACGAGCAGATGGTGCCGATCTTGGTGTATCCGCCGGTGGATTGCCGATCCGCCAGCAGGACGATGGGCTGGCCGTCGCCGATGACCTGGATGCCGCCGAGCGCCACCCCGTCGGAGATGATGTCGTGGCCGCGGGTGTGCTCGATGAGGGCGCCCTTGAGCCGCGCGCCCATGCGATCGCTCTGGGGCAGCATCTCGTAGGGCGCGTCGAAGAGCGCGGCGATGCCTCGCGGGGTGAAACGGTCGTCCTGGGGTCCCAGCACCACCGCCAGGTCGGCCTCGCCCCCGTACGTGGGCACGCGGTCGGGATGCAGGCGGCGTGGCCGCGCGGCCCCCATCGGGCCCAGCGGCAGCCGGTCGGCCTTGCGCAGCGCGCGGCCCTCGAGGCCGCCCAGCCGGCCGCGTACGTAGGTCGAGCGCGATCCCAGCACGGGCGGCGTCTCGATGCCACCCGCGATGGCCACGTAGGCGCGCACCCCGCTCCGGGCGGGCCCGAGCTTGAGCACGTCGCCCGCGTGGACGCGCAGGCCCTGCCAGGCAGGCACCGGCGCGCCGTTCACGGTCGGCGCCGTGTCCGCGCCGGTGATCGCGATCAGCCGCTCGTCGGTGAACTCCAGGCGCGGCCCGATCAGGGTGCACTCGAGCCCCGCCGCGGTGTCGGGATTGGCGATCAGCCGGTTGGCGACGAGGAAGGCCTCGCGGTCCATCGGGCCAGACGCCGGGATGCCCACGCGGAGATGGCCGGGCCGGCCCAGATCCTGGACGGTCGTGAGCGGACCCGCGTCCTGGACCACCAGGTCGCTCATGGCAGGTCGCTCATGGCAGGTCGCTCATGGCGGCGTGGCGACGGGCCCGGCGATGCGCGGCACGTAGCGCCCCGCGTCCACCAGGGCCGCGATCGCGTCGTACTCGGCGCGGTCGATCGGGCGGAAGCGCACGTGATCGCCGGCCCGGAGCAAGATCGGATCGGCCGCACTCGGATCGTAGAGGCGCACCGGCGTGCGGCCGAGCACCCAGAAGCCGCCGGGGCTCTCGACCGAGTAGATGCAGCACTGCACGCCTCCGATGCTCACGCTGCCCGGCGGCGTCTTCAGGCGCGGGTTCGTCAGGCGCGGGATCGTCAGCCGCTCGGGCATGCCGGTCATGTAGGGCAGCCCGGGGGTGAAGCCGACGAAGTAGACGTAGTAGTCGGCCTCCGCGTGCAGGCGCGCCGTCTCCTCGGGCGCGAGCCCGAGCTTGGCCGCCGCGGCCTCGAGCTCGAACCCCAGCTCGCCGCCGTAGCAGCACGGCAGCTCCACGGTGCGGACCGGCGGCAGGACCTCCGGGCGCGCCTCGGTGAGGAGCCCGCGCAGCGTGGCGGTCAGCTCGTCGTGGCCCACCACGAGCGGATCGTAGTAGACGAGCAGCGCGCGGTAACTGGGGACGGTCTCGCCGACCCCGGGCACGCGCTTCTGCTGGAGCAGGTACTCGAGCGCCAGGATCCTCGCGTTGATGTCCCGGGTGATCTCGTCACCCAGCTCGACCGAGAGCGCGCGGTCCCCGCAGGGGAGGAATCGCGGCTCGGACCAGATCGTCACCGGACGGGAGTGATCAGATTGCCGCCAGCGTGTGGTTCGGCAGGTCGGTGATGAACATGTGCCCCGGGCTGTGGGGGATCATGAACGCCGGCTTCGAGGCCAGCGCCACCGCCTGCGGCGTCACCCCGCAGGCCCAGAACACCGGCACCTCGCCCGGGCGAACGCCCACCGAGTCACCCCAGTCGGGGGTGTTGACGTCGGCGATGCCGAGGGCCGACGGGTCGCCGATGTGCACGGGGGCGCCGTGGGCGCCGGGGAAGCGCGCCGACGCGGTCACCGCCTTCGAGACGAGGCCGGTC
>DATFUK010000162.1:0-4688 GCA_035260865.1 Candidatus Methylomirabilota bacterium
AGCTCAAGACCATCGTGATCGAAGGCGCTCCAAAGTATGGCGCGCTCTACGAAATCGAGACGCCAGAGGTCCTGGTGACCGAGGCGTGGGCGAAGGCGGTCGAGAAGGGGCGCTGGCCGGCCCAGGTGCGGCCGCACACGAGCAACCGCCAGCACATCCTCTACCGGCGGATCGGAGCCTAGCCCCGCGTCAGCGCATCATCCGCGAGAGGTGGAGGTAGAACGCGAGGAGTCCCAGGTACTCGTGCAGCACCTCCTCGCTGCAGCGGCGGCGGCGCCACCAGGCGTCCCCGGCCGCGCACTCGTCCGGCACCGCCGCGAGGCGGCCCTCGATGGCGCCGCCGCTCTCGCGGCGCCAGATGACCTGAACCCGCCGGGTGTGGAACGAGGTCGTGACCAGGATGACGCGCCGCCAGCCGCGGTCCCGGGCCGCCGCGGCCACCGCGCGCATCTCGGTCTCGGTGATCTCCACCGGCTGGTCGAGGGTGACGATGGCGTCCCGGGGCACGCCATACGCGGTCAGGGCGGCCACCGACTCGCCCTGGAAGTCGAGCCGGCGGGCCCCCATGTCGATGAGCCGCTGGACGCGCCCGGGCACGAACTGGCGCGAGACCAGCACCCGCGGGCCCCAGCCCTCGCGATAGAGCCTCGCCGCGGTCTCCTCCCGGGTCGGCGTGCTGCCCGCCACCACCACGATCGCGTCGACCCGCTCGCGCGGATCGTCGACCACGAGGGCCCGCCCGGTCGCGCGGAGCAGGGGGGCGTGGGCGAGCGCGGCCACGCCCGCGAGCGCGAGCAGGGCGATCGGCGCGATCCAGAGCGCGCGCCGGGTCACGCGCACCGCGTCCGCGCTTCCAAAAACTTTGGGCGGACCCCCCACGGACTGTACGATGACCGGCAGGAGGTACTACCCATGCGACGTTTCGTCGTCCTGTCCGTGACCGTTCTCGCGCTGACCGCGTGCGCGTCGACGCCGCCCAAGGTGCAGCGCAGCGAGTTCGAGGACATCCCGGTGCCCAAGGGCCTCGCGGTGGACCTGAACCGCTCCACGATCATCGAGTCGCCGTCGGTGAAGGCGGCCCGCATCTTCTACAAGGGCCGCATCGAGCCGGACAGCCTCTCCGTCGCGTTCCGCACGACGCTCGAGGCCAACGGCTGGAAGCACCTGTCGTCGACGACCGCGTCTGACAAGGGGACCACGCAGGTGTACGAGAAGTCCGGCAGCTCGCTGCAGGTCCTGATCTACGAGAGCTGGTACTACACCTGGGTCGAGATGTCGGCGACGCGGATGGTCGGTCAGGCGTCGGCGCAGCTCAAGTAGTAGTTCCGGCGCCACGGCGGCGGCGCCCGCTCAGGGGCGCCGCCAGCGCCGTCCGCTGCGCTCGATCAGGGTGTCGGCTTCGGCCGGGCCCCAGGTGCCGGCTTCGTAGTTGGGGAACTTGTGCGGATCCCCGCCGGCCCACGTGTCGAGCACCGGTTGCAGCAGCTCCCACGCCATCGTCACCCAGTCGCCGCGCGCGTAGAGGGTGGCGTCACCCTTCATCGCGTCCAGCAGCAGCCGCTCGTAGGCCTCGGGCGGCTCGCCGCCGAAGGCCTTGCCGTAGTCGAACTCCATCTCGACCGGCTTGATCCGCAGGTCGGAGCCGGGCAGCTTGGCCCCGAACGAGAGCGACATGCCCTCGTCGGGCTGGATGCGGAGCACGAGGCGGTTCGGCTCGGTCAGGATCTCCGGGTTGCGCCGGAACACCAGGTGCGGCGTCTGCTTGAACTGCACCGCGATCTCGCTCGCGCGCTCGGGCAGCCGCTTGCCGGTGCGCAGGTAGAACGGCACGCCCGCCCACCGCCAGTTCTCGATCTCGAGGCGGAGGGCCGCGAAGGTCTCGGTGATGGAGGTCGCGGAGACCCCCTTCTCCTCGCGGTAGCCCACCACCCGCTGCCCGCCCACGAAGCCGGGCCCGTACTGGCCGCGTACCGCGACGCGGTCCACCTCGTCGGCCGCGATGGGGCGGATCGCGCGCATCACCTTGGTCTTCTCGTCGCGCACCGGATCGGCGTCGAAGGTCACCGGCGGCTCCATCGCGACCAGGCAGAGGAGCTGCAGGATGTGGTTCTGGATCATGTCGCGCAGCGCGCCCGATTCCTCGTAGTAGGCGCCGCGGCCCTCGACCCCGATCGACTCGCCCACCGTGATCTGCACGTGGTCCACGTGATTGCGGTTCCACAGCGGCTCGAAGATGCCGTTGGCCCACCGGAACACGAGGACGTTCTGGACCGTCTCCTTGCCCAGGTAGTGATCGATCCGGTAGACCTGGTCCTCGGTGAACGCGGACGCGACCACCTGGTTGAGCGAGCCCGCGGAGGCGAGGTCGCGGCCGAACGGCTTCTCGATGATGATGCGCACCCAGCCGTTGGTGTGCTCGGCCGGGCGGTTGAGGCCCGCCTCCCCGAGGCGGGTGACGAGGTGCGGGTACACCGAGGGCGGCGTCGAGACGTAGAAGAGCCGGTTGCCGCTCGTGCCCCGCTCCTGCTCGACCTGCTTGAGGTAGGTGGTCAGCCCGGGGTACATCGCGCCGTCCGCGGGATCCCCCGAGTAGTAGAAGAGGGCCTGCGCGAACCGGTCCCACACGCGGGTCGAGGGCGGCTGCACGCGCGCGAAGTCGGAGATCGCCTCGCGCATGCGGGCACGGAATTGCTCGTTGGTCATCTCCGAACGCGCCACCCCGACCACCGCGAACGGCTCGGGGAGAACGCGGCTCTGGAACATGGACCAGAGGGCGGGGATGAGCTTGCGCTTGGTCAGGTCGCCGGAGGCGCCGAAGATGACCAGGATGCAGGATTCGTCGTGAGTGGGAGTTGTCATGCGCGTCAGAGCCTCTTGGTCAGTCCCTGGACCATCTGCAGCAGCTGCGGCAGGGCCTGGGACTGCTTGCCGGTGAGATGAAGCCGGATGACCCGGCGCGCTCCGTCGCGCAGACTCTGGAGATCGCCCAGCGCCTGGGCGGCCTTCAGGGTCGAGAATCCGTATCCCGCGCCGGGGATGGCCAGATCTTCACGGTCATCTCCGGTGATCTGGATGAACAGGCCGCTCGTGGGCCCGCCCTTGTGCATCTGTCCCGTCGAGTGCAGATAGCGCGGGCCCCAGCCGACGGTGGTCGCGATGCGCAGCCGGTCGCGCAGGGCCACCCGGATCTCCTGGAGGATCTTCCACGCATCCGCGGTCGGGGTCAGGTACGCCTGGATGGCCAGATAGTCGCCGGGCCCGGCCTGCGCGAGATGCGCGGCGAGGCCCTTGCTGACCGACGTGGGCTTCTTGTTCGACTTGGTCATGAGCACGAGGCCGTCTTCCTCGACGTCCGAAGGCCACTCGGGCAGGCGCCGCGAGCGCCGCCACTCGGTGAGGAGCGTGCTCGTCTGCTCCTTGCCGCGCGCCACGTCCGGCTCGTCGAAGGGATTCACCCCGAGCACGGCGCCCGCGGTGGCGGTGGCCAGCTCCCACCGGAAGAACTCGGCTCCGAGATCCATCGGATCCTTCAGGGTCAGCCGCAGCACGGGATGGCCCGCGTCCGAGAGCTTCGCGAGGGCCGCGTCGTGCGTTCGGTCGCCCTCCAGCACGATGGAGACGAAGATCCGGTCGTCGCCGTACACGTTCGGGGCGCCGAGCGGCTCGTCCGCCACCGGGACGAGCCCGGTGCCGTCCTTGCCGAGCGATTCGGCGAGGAGCTGCTCGATCCAGCTGCCGAGGGAGCGGATCTTCTCGGAGAGCACGAGGGTGACCTTGTCGCGGCCCGCGCGCGCGAGCCCGGCCAGCACTGCGCCGAGCTGCACCGCGGGATTGCCGCGCACGCCCACCTCGTTCCCGCACGTCTCCACCATGCCGTGGGCGCGCTCGAGCAGGATCTTGATGTCCACGCCGATCATGGCCGCGGGCACCAGCCCGAAGAACGACAGCGCGGAGAAGCGCCCGCCGATGGACGCGGGATTGAGGAAGGTGCGACGGAAGCCGGTCTCGGTGGCCAGCTTGTCGAGGGGCCGTCCCGGGTCGGTGATGGCCACGAACTGCATGCCGGGCCGGGGCGACGCCGCGGCCTCGACCTGGCCGCGGAAGAACGAGTACGCGGCGAGGGTCTCCGCGGTGGTCCCGGACTTGCTCGACACCACGAAGAGCGCGCGGCTCAGATTGCACGTGTCGAGGATCTGCTTGACCGCGCCCGGGTCGGTGGAGTCGAGCACGAGCATGTCCGGGAAGCCCATCTTGGAGCCGAAGGTTTCGTTCAGGACCTCCCCGGTCAGGGAGGAGCCCCCCATGCCGAGCACGATGACCTGGGAGTACTGGAGGCGGCGGATCTCGTCGGCGAACGTGCGGATGTCCTCGGCGTGGCTGCGCATGATGGTGGGTGAGGTGAGCCAGCCGAGCCGGTTGCGCACGGTGGCGGCCTCGCCCTTCCAGAGCGTGGCGTCCTTCACCCACAGGCGGTCCAGGAACTCGTGCTGCTCGAGGAAGCGCAGCGTCTCCTCCACCGCGGGCAGCTTGAGCGGGTCCGGCAGCACCAGCGGGGGCGTCGTGACCACGGGGGCGGCGCGCCGGGCCGGCGGGGGCGGCGGGGTGGGCGCGGGCGCCTCGGACGGGGCGGCCCCCGGCTCGCGCCCGCTCGCGGCCTCGCGCGCGGGCGGGGCTGCCTTGGCGGCCGT
>DATFUK010000163.1:0-8777 GCA_035260865.1 Candidatus Methylomirabilota bacterium
CATGAGCGCGACCACCGCCGCGAACTGCGTCCCGAAGACCGCCGCGAAGGCCGCGAGATAGACGAGCAGCGTGGAAGCGATCACCCACATGACTGCCCGCTCACCATCTCACCCCGACCCTCTCCCCCTCAGGGAAGAGGAAGCCCGGCTAGTGGTGGCAGGTCACGCACTCGAGGGGGGCGTTGCGGCGGGCGCTCTCGCTGCCCGGGGTCTGGACGACCGAGGGGATCGGCGCGTCCGCGACGGTCTGCACGGCCTGCACACCCTTGGCGTTGGCGGTGCGGTGGCACTCGATGCACCAACCCATGGTCAGCTTGGGCGGCTGATTGGGCATCCCCGCGAGGTTCTTGAGATCGGTGATGATGTTCTGCCCGGTCTCGGCGTGCACGCGCTCCATGGCCTCGATACGGCCGTGGCACGTCTGGCACTGCACGCCCGCCTGCACGTGGGGCTTGTGGGTGAACTGGGCGTGCTCGGGCACCTTGAAGATGCGGAGCCACGGGATCGGCTCCTGCCGCTCCCAGTAGCCGTGCAGCTTCTGGACCTCGGGATTGCCCTGGGCGGCCACGATCTTGTGGCAGCCCATGCAGCGCTCCACCGACGGCACGCCCGCCGCGCTGCTGCGCCGCGCGCCCGCGTGGCAGTACTGGCAGGCGATCTGGTACGAGCCCGCGTGGATGACGTGGCTGAAGAAGATCGGCTGCTCCGGCCCCTGCCGCGTGGTGGCGACCGGCAGCACCTTCGCTGGATCGTACGCGGGCTCGGCCAGCGTTCGGATATAGGCGATGACCTCGCGAATCTGCACGTCCGACAGGAAGGGCGTGAAGTTCGGCATCAGCGGCGAGAGGCCGACCGACTGGCCCCCGTGCGCGATGATGCCGTGCAGGAAGTGGTCCGGCAGGGCGTTGACGATGCGCCCTTCGGTCAGGTTCTGGGGCCGGATGGGCAGGTTCTGGCCCGCGATCCCGTCGCCCTTCGCGTCGGTGCCGTGGCAGTTCACGCAGTACATCGCGAAGGTCTGCTTGCCCCGCTCGATGATCCGGGGATCGATGCCGCCGGCCTCGTGGCCCTTCGCCGCCCCCTTCTGGCCGGCCCCCTGAGCGGGCGCGGTGGCGGACTTGGCAGCGGAGATCGGGAACCCGATCAGCAAGCCGATCAGCACGGCCGCGAGGGCCGCACTACCGACGACGGCGGAGCGTGGGATGCGCATGAGGTTCGGGCTGTCTCCCTGGAAAAACCCCACCGAATATACTCAAAACACGGCCGGAATCCTAGTCAGAAAATTCACAATCTCCGGGCCGGGCCACCGGCCCCGGGCTCAGCCCCCCAGGTACATCCGCTTGACCTCGGGGTCCTCGAGTAGGGTCCGCCCCGGGCCCTCGAAGCGGTTCCGGCCCAGCTCGAGCACGTAGGCGCGGTCGGCCACCGCCAGGGCCTTGGCCGCGTTCTGCTCCACCACCATCATGGTGTAGCCCGACTGCTTCATCTCGGTGAGCTTGTCGAAGATCAGCGAGACGAACTTCGGCGCAAGGCCGAGCGACGGCTCGTCCAGCAGGATCAGCTTGGGCGTGGTCATGAGGGCCCGCCCGATCGCCACCATCTGCTGCTCACCGCCCGACATGGTCCCCGCCCTCTGGGCCCGCCGCTCGGCGAGGATCGGGAACAGGCGGTAGACACGCTCCAGCGCCTCCCGGATCCGGCGGCCGTCCCGCTCGATGTAGGCGCCCATCTCGAGGTTCTCCAGCACCGTCATCTGGGGGAAGACGATGCGGCCCTGCGGGACGTAGGCCAGGCCGCGCGGCAGCACCTGGTCGGGCCGGAGCCCCGTGATGTCCTGGCCGTCGAAGAGCACCCGGCCGCCGGTGGGATGCAGGAAGCCCACGATGGTCTTGAAGGCGGTGGACTTGCCCGCGCCGTTCGGGCCGATGACGCTGACCATCTCGCCCACGCGCACGTCGAGGGTGACGTCGTGCAGGATCGCCATCTTGCCGTAACCGGCGGTGAGCCGCTCGGCGTGCAGCAGGATCGGGCTCGTGGCGGAGGTCATCGCCGGCGCCGGCCGATGTAGAGCACGTGGGGATACGGCAGGACGTCCACCATCAGGTGCCGGTGCACCTCGAACCCCACGTCCTCCAGCAACGTCTGCAGCTCCTCCGCGCCCCAGTAGCGGACCGGCGTGCGCGGATCCATGACCCGATCCAGCGCGTGGGTGAACCACCGCTTGTACGCCGGCTGGCGATCCACGTCCTTGACGAGCAGACGCCCACCCTCGGGCAGCGTCTTGGCCACCTGCTCGAGCAGCGGCCGCACCGGGTCCCGGGGAATGTGGTGGACGATGTCGAGCATGTAGGCGGCGTCGAAGCGCTCACCGCCCCGATACGCCATGACGTCGCCGACCTCGTATCGCACGTTGCCGAGCCCCAGCCGTCGCGCGGCCGCGCGGGCCATCTCGATGCGACGCGGGTTGAGATCGAAGCCCTCGACGGTGAGCGCGGGATGCGCGCTCGCGTAGTAGAGCGAGAACAGCCCGAAGCCACAGCCCAGGTCGAGCACTCGCCCCCGGGCCGGCAGGTACTGGCCGATCTCGTCGAGGAACCGCTGGCGCAGGATCCAGAAGCGCCCCCAGCAGTAGGCGCGCACGATCGGATCGTCGTAGGCCCGGATGACGCTACGAATCGCTTCGCTTCGCATAGATCCGGTAGCCCGCTCCCTCCACCGCCCTCGTGTACGACTCGTCCAGCGTCCGCCGCAGCGCGGGGAATGCGTCAAGCCGACCATAGCCCGGAACGGGCCAGCTGTCCTCGAGGATCACCACCGCGGCCGGGCGGCCGGCCTCAAGGCCCCTGAGGAACTCCGCCCGGAGGGCCTCGATGCGCGGGTCGCCGACGTCGTGGAAGAAGTGAAAGTCATAGATGAAGCGCGTCGGCTGCCTCACCCCGAGCCGCAACAGCGCGTGGATGCCACCGGCGGTGGTGTCCATCACCTGCACGGTGGCGCCGGGCGGGGCGAGCCGGCCCACGTCGCGCGTGATGGCCGCCACCCGGCGCGCCTTCTCGGCGATCCACGGCGCGTCCAGCGCCTCCACGCCCTTGGCGCCGAGGACGACGACGAGCAGGGTCCAGAGCGCGAGCGCGATGGGTCGGCGGGCCCCGAAGAGATCGAGGACGCGGGGCCCATCGGCCCGACGCCACGAGGCAACGGCGGCCGGCGCCAGCGCGCAGCCGAACAGCACGAGCGGATAGAGCTGGTACTCCCACCCCTTACCCTGGAGGGCGAAGTGGGCCAGCCCGTACAGCGCTCCCGCCAGCGCGAGGCCCTTGTAGGCGGGCTGCCGCGGCGGCGGGGTGACGAGCGCGAGCAGTGCCAGGATCAGCAGCAGCAGGATGAGCGGGCGGCCGAAGGCGTGCCCCTCGATCGCTTGCCATAGCGACGCGCGGGCGAGCCGGCCGTAGAGCGGAACGACGTAGCCCGTGAAGACATCCAGAAAGGCCCCCAGCCCGCCACGCCAGGCCAGCCAGCCGAAGACCGCCCCCGGCACCACCAGGCCGGCGGCGATCACGAGGCCGGCAGCGCGCCAGGCGGACAGGGCGATGGACCGATCCCGGGCCGCGATCAGTACGCAGAACGCCCAGTAGAGCGCTGCGTGAGGCTTGAGCGCCATGGCCGCCCCGAGCGCGAGCCCGCCCGAGATCAGCGCGCCGGAGCCGCCCTGCTCGGTGCCACGCGCGATGCCCCAGGCACCCAGCAGGAGAAAGGGGCAGAGCAGGAAGTCCCGCTGGCCGGCGTGCCAGGCCCCCCCGCTCAGATGATAGAGCCCGAACAGCAGCGCCCCGGCCGCCGCGGACCAGCCGTCGCCGATGTGCCGGCAATACGCGGCGAGAAGGCCGCAGATGGCGGCGAGCCAGCCGAGGTCGAAGAGCCGCCACGGCAGATCGCCGGGACCCCCGACCTGGAGCACGGCCAGGTGCAGCAGGTACACGCCGGGCAGGTTCATGTCGAATGCGTCGCGATACGGGACGCCGCCTTGCGCGATGAGCCAGGCGATGTAGTGCATCAGCGGTGCGTCGTGGATCAGGGGCCAGGCGCGCGAGGCCCAGACGAGGTACGCGAGCAGCAGCGCGCTAGCGGCCGAAATAAGCTTCAATGACCCGCTCGTCGGCCTGGATGACGCCGGGCGCCCCCTCGGCCAGCTTCTCGCCGTGATCGAGCACGAACACCGTCTCGCAGAGACCCATGACCACCTTCATGTCGTGCTCGACCAGCAGCACCGTCTTGCCCTGGTCGCGCAGCCGGCGGACCGCCTCGAGCAATTCGTTCAGCAGCGTGCGGTTGACCCCGGCGGCGGGCTCGTCGAGCAGGATCAGCTCTGGATCGGTCATGAGCACGCGGATGAACTCCACGAGCTTCTGCTGGCCGTAGGACAGATTGCCCGCGAACTCGCCGGCGAGCCGCTCGAGCTTCACGAGCGCGAGCAGCTCCCGGGCGCGGCCCTGCGCCTCCCCGTACGCGCCCGTCGTCACCACCAGGAGATTCTCGAGCGCGGTCAGCTCCGGGAAGACCCGGATCACCTGGAAGGTGCGCCCCACCCCGAGATGGAAGATCTGGTGCGGCTTGAGCCCGTCGGTGCGCCGGCCCTTGAACAGGATCTGGCCCTCGTCGGCCCGGTCCACTCCGGTGATGCAGTTGAACAGGGTGGTCTTGCCCGAGCCGTTGGGGCCGATGAGCCCGTAGATCCGCCCCGGCTCGAGCGCGAGCGAGACGCCGCCGACCGCGGCGACCCCGCCGAAGCGCTTCACCACCGAGCGGACCTCGAGGAGTGGCGCCATCGCGCTAGCGAACCCGCTAGATCGTCCGCGGCAGGTTGTACTTCTGCTGGAGCACGCCGAGGATCCCGCGCGGCATCAGGAGCACCACCGCCACGATGATCGCGCCGAAGAGAAGCTGATGCAGGTAGATGAAGTGCGCCCACACCGCCTCCTGGAACGCGAAGAGCACGAAGCCTCCGAGCACCGGCCCCCAGATCGTCCCCTTGCCGCCGAACAACGCCATCACGATCATCGTGATGGTCATGATCAGGGGGAACACCGAGAGGGGCTCGATGTAGCCCTGGTCGCGCGCGGAGAGCCCGCCCACGATCCCGGGAGCCGCCGCGGACAGCAGGAAGGCGTAGAGCTTGTAGCGGTGGGTGTCGATCCCCATCGCCTCTGCGGCCACCTCGTCCTCGCGGATGGTCATGAGGCGCAGCCCGAAGCGCGAGGTGACGATGACGTAGGTGACCGCGGTCACCGCCGCCGCCACGAGGCCCATCGCGTAGTAGATCTCCACGCTCGCGTCGAGCGTGGGCAGCGAGAGCCCGTTGCCGCCCCCGGTCAGTCCCTCGTAGTAGGAGACGACCACCCGCATGACCTCGTTGAGCCCGAGGGTGGCGATCGCGAAGTAGGGCCCCTTCAGCCGCAGGCACGGCCAGCCGATCAGGAACGCGAGCCCCGCCGCGACCACTCCGCCGCCCAGGCAGGCGAGCGGCCACGCCCAGCCCAGCTTCACGATCAGCAGGCTCGAGGCGTAGGCGCCGGTGCCGAAGAAGACCACGTGGCCGAAGGACACGTAGCCGGTGAGGCCCGAGATCAGGTTCCAGGACTGGGCGAGCGCGACCCACATGAAGAGCTGGAGCATCACCCGCACGCCGTAGCCGGTGGCCTGCAGCGGATAGAGCGCGAGCCCGACCGCGAGCGCCGCGAGGGCGACCGGGAACCCGCGCTTCACACGCGTCCCTTCAGCAGGCCGGTGGGCCGGATCAGGAGGACCAGCACCAGCAGCACGTAGGCGACCGCCTCGTTGACCTGCGTGGTCAGGAAGAGCGACGCGAGCTGCTCCACGAGCCCCAGCAGCAGGCCGCCCAGCAGCGCGCCCGGGTAGTTGCCGGCGCCGCCCAGCACGATGACCAGGAACGACTTGAACGTGTAGACCTGGCCCATCTCGGGCTGGATCGCCACCATGACCGCGACCAGCGAGCCGCCCGCGGCGGCGAGGGCGGAGCCGATCCCGAAGGTGATCAGGTGGATGCGCTGCACGTCGATCCCGCAGACCTGGGCGACCTCGCGGCTCTGGGACACCGCGCGGATCGCCTTGCCGAGCCGGGTCGAGCGGAGGAACACGAAGGCGCCGAGGGTGATCGCGATGGCGAAGCCGCAGGTGGCGAGCCGCGGCTTGGACAGCGCGAAGGGGCCCACCACGAAGGACCCGGTCAGGTACTCCACCGCGCGCAGGTCGGAGGTGAACGCGAGCTGGGCCAGGTTCACCAGGGCGATCGAGACGCCGAAGGTGAGCAGCAGCGACGACAGCTCGGGCGCGTCCACCACGCGGCGCACGAGCACACGCTGCAGCGCGGCCCCGACCAGGAAGAGGAGTGGCATGGACACCAGCAAGGAGAGATACGGGTTGAAGCCGATCCCCTGGAAGAGCCAGAACGTGGTGTAGGCCCCCATCATGAGGAGCGGGCCGTGCGCGACGTTGAGCACCCGCATCACCCCGAAGATCAGGCCCAGGCCCAGGGCCACCATCGCGTAGAGGGAGCCGGCCAGGAGGCCCGAGATGACCACCTGGCCGATCATGCTCGGGGTGATCAGGACGCCCACGGGCCCTCCGGAGCGTGCCCGCGCCCGCCGGAGACCCGGCGGGCGCGGCGCGGAGCTATCGCTTGCCCCACTCCGGCGTCGGGTAGCGCGGCTTGCCGTTGGCGAGATCGTCCGGCCACACCACGATGCGCTTGCCGTCCTGCCACTGGAGCATGACCATCTTGTGCGCGATCTGGAAGCCGTCGGGCTCGACCTTGTAGTCCCCGAACGCGGTCTTGATCTCCATCTTCAGAAGCTGGTCGCGGACCTTGTCCGCGTCGAGCGTCCCCGCCTTCTTCACCGCCTCCGCGTAGATCAGGCAGCCCGCGTAGCCGGCCGCGGTGTGGTACGACGGCTCCTGCCCCTTGAACTTCGCCTTGTAGGCGCTGAGGAACTCCTTCTGCCCGGGATACGGGAGCGACTCGTCCCACTGGGTGGAGCCGTAGATGTACTCCGCGTTCTGCTTGAGCAGGTCGTAGAACTCGGGCAGGTCCCCGCCCACCGTGAGCCCGAACATCTTCGGGTTGACGTTGAGCTCCTTCATCTGCCGGGTGATGGCCACCGCGTCGTCGAAGTAGGTGCCGGCCGCGATGACGTCGGGATTGGCGGCCTTGATCTTCACGAGCAGCGCGGAGAAGTCGGTGTTGCCCTTCGGATAGGCCTCCTGCAGCACCACCTGCATGCCCCGCTTCTTCGCGGCCTCCGCGGTGCCGGACGCCGACGCCTTCGGGAAGAGGGTGTCCTCGTTGATGATCGCGACGGTCTTGAGCCCGCGCTTGGCCGCCATGTCGATCAGCCCGTCGAGGTAGTTCTCCGCGGGGGTGATCACCATGAAGATGTACTTGCGGCCCTTCTTGAAGATCGAGGTGGTGGCCGCGAGCGGCGCCACCATGACCTTCTTGTACTTCTCGGTGACGTTGGCCACCGCCTCGCTCACCGCCGAGGAGTAGGGCCCCATGACCGCGTCCACCTTGTCCTCGGTGATCAGCTTCTCGTAGAGCCGCACCGCGGTGGCGGGCGTCGACTGATCGTCGTAGATCACCAGCTCGACCTTGCGGCCGAGGATCCCGCCCTTGGCGTTCAGCTCGTCGATGCAGACGTCGTAGCCCTGCTTCTGGTACGTGCCGGGCTTGGCGTAGGTGCCGGTGACCGACATGGACGCGCCGATCTTGATCGGGGTCTGGGCATCCACGGGCAGCGGCAGCGAGGCGAACATGACACCGGCGAGGGCCACCGGGGCCAGACGTTTCCAGGACGTCGTCGTCATGTGAATCCTCCTCGGGACTACCTCGGGCGGATGGGGCACGGCAAGAATTAGCCTTTGTTTTAGCAAACATGCCAGGAGGAGTCAAGGTTCCCGGACTCTCGGCGCTTGACGCCGGACGAGCCCGCGCCGATCATGCGCTGTCATGCCCCGAGACGTCCGCCCGGTCCATCACCCCGACAAGCGCCACGTGGAGATGCCCTATGCGCCGGCGCTCCTGGTGCGGCGCGGCAGCCTGCTGTTTCTCTCGGGGCTCACCGCGGCCCCGGTCTACCACAGCCATCCGCACCGCGAGGAGGAGTTCGACCTGCCCGCGAACATGCGGGAGCAGGCCGTGCTCCTGATGGAGAACCTCAAGACCACGCTGGCCGCGGCCGGCTGCACGCTGGCCGACGTCGTCTCGGCGACGCGCTACCTCACCGACGTGGCCGAGCAGGACGATCTCAACTCGGTCTGGGCGTCGTACCTGGGCGCGCACCGTCCCACCACCACGACGGTAGAGGTCTCCCGCCTCGCGACGCACGCCAACTGCAAGATCGAGATCAGCGTCATTGCCGTCGCAGACGGCCCGGTGAGGAGCGGCCGAAGGCGAGCCGAGCGAATACAGAAAAAGCCTGCAAGAAGTACACGAAAGTCAGCAGGAGGCAGATGACGGCGACGCTCGGCTTCGTCGGCCTCGGCGCGATGGGTGGCCGCATGGCGCGGCGCCTGCTCGACGCCGGCCACCCGCTCTGCGGCTACAACCGAACCGCCGCGAAGGCGACCGATCTCGTGCGCGCGGGCATGATCCTCGCCACGTCACCCCGTGAAGTCGCCGAGCGGGCGGACGTGGTCTTCACCATGGTCACCGACGACAGCGCGCTGGAGGCGGTGGCGTGTGCGCCCGGGGGTCTGCTGGC
>DATFUK010000164.1:0-2643 GCA_035260865.1 Candidatus Methylomirabilota bacterium
AGCTCGGTGAGCCCCTCCAGGTCCACGTCGATGTTGAAGGTCCCGCTCGAGCCGCCGGTCACGATCTCCACCGCCATGCCGTGCTTCTCGAAGAGCTCGCGCGTCTTCATGAGCCGGCCCATCCAGCGTTTCGAGGCCCGCCGCCGCTCGTCGAAGCCCATCACGTGCGCGCAGTGGCCCGCATACCCCTGCAGCCCGCGCAGGTGCAGCGTGGGCTGCGCCATCACCTCGCGGCCCAGGTCCCGCGCGGGCTCGCCGGGCTGGCACCCGGTGCGCCGGCCGCCGACATCCACGTCCACCAGCACGTTGAGCACGAGCCCCGCGTCCTTCACGGCCCGCCCGAGCTCGTGCACGTTGTCGGGATGATCCACCACCACCAGGGTCTCGGGCTGGCGGCGGAGCACCCCGAGCAGGCGGCCGATCTTCTCGGGCCCCACCACCTCGGTGGTGATGAGAAGATTGCGCACACCCGCGGCGGCCATCGCCTCGGCCTCGCCCACCTTCGCCACGCACACGCCGACCGCGCCGGCCGCGACCTGGCGGCGGGCGATCTCCGGGCACTTGTGGGTCTTCGAGTGTGGGCGGATCTTTTTGCCGGCGGCCTTCACGTGTCCCGCCATCTTCTGGATATTGCGCTCGAAGCGATCGAGATCCAGCAGCAGCGCGGGGGTGGGGAGCTCGGCTCGGGTCATGGCGGAGGGAGCATACCACGCGCCCGAGCCGCCCCGGCCGGACCGCCGGCCGGGGCAAGCTGCGCTTACAGCGCCTGGGAGCGGCGGCGGGCGGCGACCTCGGCGCGAATCGCCAGGTCAGCGGCTTCGGCCTTCGCCAGCCGCTCGGCGTCACGATCGCCGAGCCGGCCGAAGGCCTCGCCGGCCGCCAGCACGCCTTCGTGCGACGACTGGCGATGCGCCCGGAGCAGCGCGGTGCAGTAGGCGCGCCGCGCGCGGGGCTCGAAGAGCTCGGGCATCCCGGTCGCGCGGCCCGCGCGCAGGGCCGCGTCGCCCACCGCGAGCATGCCGGGCCATCCCCGGCTCACGTGCGCCGCCACGTAGGCTTCGCGCCACGCCGCGTTGGCGGCCTTCGTCTCGCCGCGGGCGAGCGCCTGGTCCATCTCGGCGATCCGGCCGGCCCAGTCCGTGCGAACGGCGTCCGCCGACGCCTCCGGGATCAGCGGGAGCGCGATGACCCCGACGAACAGGAGCAGCAGGAGTGATCTCGTCCGCGTGCGGTGTCTCATGGCGGCCTCCTGGCTGAGCTGAACCATCCGGGCGAAGGGGAAGCACCGCGCGTGCCAGGCCCGAACCCCGCGAAAATGCTGCGGGCGCGGCCGTCCGGTGTCCGTGGGCGAACGGGCACGACGCCCGGTGGCGGCAGAATGCCTGCCCGGGCGGGGGCCGCGGATTGCCGTGTACTATGGGGCCGCCATGCGCGCCATCGTTGCGTTGGTCACCCTGGTCGGCCTGTGGGCCGCCGCGGCGGCGGCGCAGGACATCAATCCCGACCGCCCCGACCTCACGACGAGCGCCGAGATCGTCCCAGCCGGCGCCCTCCAGATCGAGACTGGCCTCGAGTACGCCCGCGAGCGCGTGGGCGGCGGCCCGGCCGAGCGGCAGCTCTCGGTCCAGGGGGTGCTGCGCCTCGGGCTCACACCGTCGCTCGAGATCTCGATCGAGGGGGAGCCATTCGTCTGGCTGCGCGCCGCGGAGGACGACCACGGCAGCGGCGACTACACGCTCGGCCTCAAGTACCGCTTCCACGCGCCATCGCCCGAGGGCGGCGGCCCCGCGCTGGCGCTCAAGCCCTTCGTGAAGCTGCCCACCGCGCGGGAACCCATCGGCAGCGAGCGGCCCGACTTCGGCGCGCTGCTGCTGATGTCGATCGCGCTGCCGTGGGGCCTGAGCCTCGACGCCAACGCCGGCGTGGCCGCGATCGGCCAGCGGCGGCCCGAGGGCTTCATCCCCCAGGGCATCGTGTCGGCCTCGCTCTCCTGGGCGGTGACCGAGCGCCTCTCCACGATCACGGAGCTCTTCTTCTCGACGAAGGACGAGCGCGGCGGCCGCGACAGCCTGCTCACGACGGTGGCGCTGATGTACCGCGTGACGCCGCGCCTGGCCGTGGACGCCGGGATGCGCACCACGCTCACCGGCCGGGGGCCCGACTGGTCGGCGCTCATCGGCCTGAGCGTGCGGCTCGGGCGCTGAGGCCGGATGCTCAGGACGGCTCGACGCTCACGCCGTCGGGCAGCTCGTTGACGTCGTCGGGGCGGCGCGGGAAATGCCGCCGCAGCACCGCGCCCACCTCGCCGACGGCGTGCACGAGCCCGTCGCGGAACCGCGCGCCGCGGAAGTGCGCGAGCACCGACTCCACGAGCCCGTCCCAGTAGACCTGCCCCACCCGCTCGTGGATGCCGCGGTCGCCGAGCACCGCGAGCTTGCGGTCCTCGACGCTCACGTAGATCAGCACGCCGTGGCGCGCGGCGGTCCGGTGCATGCCGAGCCGCTCGAAGACCAGGGCGCCCCGCGCCAGCGCCTCCCCCGGGCAGCGCGCGTCGAGGTGCACGCGGATCTCCGCGGAGGTCGCGGCCTCCGCGCTCGCGATGGCCGCGGTCACCGCGTCCAGATCGGCCTCGCCGAGGAACCG
>DATFUK010000165.1:0-7181 GCA_035260865.1 Candidatus Methylomirabilota bacterium
TTCCGGGTGAGCGACGCCGAGTTCGACGCGATCCTCGGCCGCTTGCAGGCGGCCGGGACCCCGTACCGGAGCTCCCCGCTCGGGGAAACCGACATGCAGATCAACCGTAGGCTCGGTGGCAAGAATCTCTACTGGCAGGACGCGGACGGTCATCTGTGGGAGATCCTCACCGTCAGCTACGCGCGGGCGGATTCGCCGCCTCTGAGCGCCGGCGAGCGCGCGGCCCGGTAGACCTCTACCGCCGATCCACCACCCGCACCGCTTTCCCCGGAGGGCGCGGCAGCTCGCCCTCCTTGAGCACCGTGATCTCCGGGCTCAGGTTCAGGAACTCGCGGAGCTCCCCGCGCAGCCGCGGCAGGCCGGTCTCGGCGAAGCCCTCGCGAGCTTCCAGGAGCAGCGCCAGCCGGTCACTGCCCCCGGGGGCGCGGTCGAGCACGATCTGGTACTCGTGGCCCGCGCCGGGCTGCTTGAGGAGCAGCGACTCGATCTGGCGCGGGTAGAAGTTCACGCCGCGGAAGATCACCATGTCGTCGGTCCGCCCGTGCAGCCGGTCCAGCCGCAGGTGGGTCCGCCCGCAGGCGCACGGCTCGCGGCTCAGCACGCGCGTGAGGTCGTGGGTGCGGTAGCGGATGAGCGGCAGACCCTCGCGCGTGAGCGTGCTCACCACCAGCTCGCCCTCGACGCCGTCGGCGCGCAGGGCTCCCGTCACCGGGTCCACCACCTCGCAGAAGTAGTGGTCCTCCCAGACGTGGATGCCGGCCCGCGCCGTGCAGTCGATGCCGAGCCCCGGTCCGCCCGTCTCGGTCATCCCGAGGATGTCGAACGTGGTCACGGCGAGCTCGCGCTCGATCAGCCGGCGCAGATCGTCGGACCACATCTCGGAACCCAGGATGGCCACCCGGAGGCGGAGCGAGCCCAGGTCGAACCGCTCCTCGCGCGCGACCTCGAGGATGCGCAGCGGGTAGGTCGAGATGCCGGTGAGCACGGTGGTCCCCAGATCGCGCATGAGCTGGAGCTGGAGCGAGGTGCGGCCGGCGCCGATCGGCACGACCAGCGCGCCGATCCGCTCGGCGCCGTAGTGGAAGCCGAACCCGCCGGTGAACAGGCCGAACGAGGGCGTGATCTGAATGACGTCCTGCGGGCCGACGCCCGCCGCCACGTAGCAGCGCGCCATCACCGCGCCCCATTGCTCGACGTCGGCCCGCGTGTACGGGTTCAGCACCGGGTTGCCGGTGGTGCCGGAGGACATGTGCACGCGCACGACGCGGTCGGGCTCGACGCAGGCCAGACCGAACGGATAGGCGTCGCGCAGCTCGTCCTTGGTCAGGAACGGCAGCCGGGCCCAGTCGGCGGGCGTGCGGATGTCGCCGGGCTGCACGCCCGGGAGGCGACGCCGCCACGCCTCGTGCTCGAGGACGTGGCCGAGCGTCCGGCGCAGCCCCTCGAGCGCCTGCCGGTCCAGCGCTCTCCGCGGCCGCGACTCGGCGGGCGCTTCCCACATCGGCGCGATCATGAGCGCGGCCGGGACGCCAGGGCGCGGAACACGCGCTCGGGGGTCATCGGCAGCGCGGTGAGCCGCACCCCGACCGCGTCGTTCACCGCGTTGGCCACCGCGGCGGCCACCGGGATGACCCCGGACTCGCCGAGCCCCTTGGCCCCGAAGGGGCCGGCCTCGTCGATGGTCTCGATCAGCTGGATCACGATCTCGGGCATGTCGGAGGCCGAGAGCAGCGCGTACTCCATGAACTGCGGGTTCAGCACCCGTCCCTCCTCGATCCGCAGCTCCTCGGAGAGCGCGTAGCCGAGGCCCATGTGGATGCCGCCGTGGATCTGCCCCTCGGCGGCCAGCGGATTGAGCGCCCGGCCCACGTCGTGGGCCGAGGCGACCTTCAGCACCCGCACCTCGCCGGTGGCCAGGCTCACCTCCACCAGCGCGGCCTGGGCCGCGAAGCCGTAGGCGGCCGAGACGTTCCCCCGGAGGTCCTTCGACAGCATCTCGTTGGGCGGATCGTAGAACGCCTCGGCCACGAGCGTGCGGCCGCCCTCGCGAAAGTGCCCGGCGCGGACCACGCGGTCGTACTCCATGCCACGCTCCGGATGCTCTCGGACCCGGACGACGCCGCCGGCCAGCTCGAGGTCGTCCGCGCGCTCGTCCATCACCGAGGCGGCCAGGGCGAGGAGCTTGCCCTTGAGCGCGCGCGCGGCCAGGAGCGCGGCGTTCCCGGCGATGAACGTGGTGCGGCTGGCGTGCACCCCCACGTCCCAGGGCTTGATGCTGGTGTCGCTGTTGACGACCTCCACGCGCGCGAGCGGCAGCCCCAGCTCCTCGGCGACGATCATGGCCAGCACGGTCTCCGAGCCCTGCCCGATCTCGCTGGCCCCGGTGAGCAGCGAGACCTTCCCGAAATCGTCGAGCTTGAGGATGGCCCCGCAGCCGTCCGAGCGATAGACGCGCGCGCCCCCGCCCACGTGGAACATGGCCGCGTAGCCCACTCCGCGCCGCCAGCCGGGCGGGGCGGCCTCGCCCGCCGTCTTGGCCATCTCCCGCTCGACCGCGTCCAGGCACTCGGTCATCGCGCAGGAGGTGATGACGCTGCCCTGCGGGTTCACGTCGCCCGACCGGGTGGCATTGCGGCGGCGGATCTCCACGCGATCGAGGCCGAGCCGCTCGGCCAGGTCGTCCATCTGGGCCTCGATGGCGAACGTGCTCTCCAGGTTGCCGTAGCCGCGCATCGAGCCCGAGTACGGGTTGTTGGTGTAGACGATGCTGGTGTCGAAGCGCACCGCGGGGACGCGGTAGAGCCCGGCGGTGGTGGAGAGCATCACGTAGGGCGTCGTCGAGCCCCACGAGACGTAGGCCCCGTTGTCGATCACCACGCGCGCGTCGCGGCCGAGCAGCCGGCCGTCGCGGTCCGCCGCGGTCCGCAGGTGGATCACGCACGGCTCGCGGGTCGGGCTCGCGATGAACTCCTCGATGCGCTCGAAGGCGATCTTCACGGGCCGGCCGGCGCGCCGAGCCAGGAGCGCGGCGATGATGTCGATCGGGTAGAGATCGAGCCCGCGTCCGAAGTTGCCGCCGACCGGCGGCTGGATCACGCGCACCCGGTCGCCGGTGATGCCGAGCGCCTCGGCCAGGTCGCGCTGGTAGAGGAACGGCACCTGGGTGGTGCTCCACATGGTGAGCGAGGCGTCGGGGCTCTCGGGCGCGCTCCAGGCCGCGATCGCGGTCATGGTGCCGAGGCAGGCGGTGGTCACGTAGTTGAGCCGGTACTCGCCCTCCACCACGACGGCCGCCCGCGCGAAGGCCGAGTCCACGTCGCCGTGCGCGAACTGGTAGCGCAGGTTGACCAGGTTGCTCCCGCGCGTCTCGTGGACGAGCGGGGCGTCCGGCCGGAGGGCCGACGCCGGGTCGAACACCGCGGGCAGCTCCTGGTAGTCCACCCGGATGCGCCGCACCGCCTCCTGGGCGATCTCCTCGGTCAGCGCGGCCACCGCGGCGATCTCGTCGCGGATGCAGCGCACCTTGCCGCCGTCGGCCGCGCCGCCCTTGAGCGCCAGGTGATCCTTGGCGAAGCCGAAGGGGTGCTGCTCCACGCGATCGGCCGTGATCACCGCGATCACCCCGGGCAGCGCCTCGGCCGCGCTCGTGTCGATCCGGAGCACGCGCGCGTGCGGGTGGCGGGTCCGGAGGATCGCGCCGTGGGCGAGGCGCGGCAGGGTGAGATCGTGGAGGAACTGGGTGTGCCCGGTGACCTTGTCGGCCCCGTCGCGCTTCGGAGTGTCCTTGCCGATGATGCTGAAGCTCACCGCCGTCGCGCTCCGGAGGCGATCGCGGGCCGGCTACCGCGCCGCGGCCATCCGCGTCACCTGGGCGGCCCGCCACTGCTCCCGCGACATGAAGCCGGGGCGATTGCGGCAGAGGGCTTCGGTCTCCCGCTCGATGACCTCCACCGGCGCCTCGATGTCGAACGGCTCGACCACCGGCTGCGGAGTGTGCCACGGCGTGTCCACGAAGACCTCCACCCGGTTGCCCTCCGGGTCGGCGAAGTAGACGGACCACGCGTTGCCGTGGGTCACGATCCGGAACTGCTTCGTCCCCTCGTCGCGGGCCCGGGCGTGCATGGCCTTGAGATCGGCGAGGGCCGGCAGCTTGAACGAGATCTGGTTCACCACGTTGAACTCCACCCCGGGCGGCCGGCCGGTGGCGAGCACGATCTGGTGGTGCTCGTCCGGGTCGCGGGAGAGGAAGACCAGGTCGGACCCGCCGGGCACCTGCCCGCGGTCGCTCACGAGCAGGCCGAGCACGCGCGTGTAGAAGTCCTCCATCCGCGCGAGGTCGGTCACGTAGATCCCGAAGTGGCTGAACGAGACGGGCGGCGATGTCGTCATGAGCGTTGCCTCCGCGCGAGCGTGGTCCTGTCGCGGATGATAGCACCGAAACCCCGGTGAAGATCCCGCGCGGGTCGGCCTATAATGAGCGCGACAAGGAGGAGCGCGGCATGGGCGCCACCCGGAAGTACGTCGTCATCGATCCGGCCACCGGCAAGATCGACCGCCGCATCTTCAGCGAGCGGGCGGTCTACGACGACGAGATGGCCAGGATCTTCGGGCGCGCCTGGCTGATGATCGGGCACGAGAGCCTGGTGCCCGCCCGCGACGACTTCTTCCACACCTACATGGGCGAGGACCCGGTGATCCTGACCCGCGACGGCCAGGGGCGGCTCCACGCGCTGCTCAACATGTGCCGGCACCGCGGCAACCGCGTGGTGCGCTGCGACGACGGCAACGCCACCCGCTTCATGTGCACCTACCACGGCTGGACGTACCGCAACGACGGCGCGCTCGACCACGTCCCGGGAAAGTCCGAGGCCTACTACGACGCGCTCGACCGGGACTCCCTCGGGCTCGTCGAGGCCCGCGTGGAGACCTACGCCGGGATCGTCTTCGCCACCTGGGCCAAGGACGCTCCGAGCCTCGAGGCGTACCTGGGCGACGCCCGCTGGTACCTCGACACCGTGTTCAACCGGCGCGACGGCGGCATGCAGGCGCTGGGCCCGATGAAGTGGCTCGAGCCGGTCAACTGGAAGACGATGGTGGACAACTGCTCGGACAACTACCACGTCCCGACCACCCATCTCTCCAGCGCCCGGATGCAGACCCGCTTCCTCGGCCGCCCGCGGCTCTCGCACAAGGACCAGTTCGAGAGCCCGAACAAGCACGCCTTCGTCAACGGGCACTCGATCACCTTCCGCGACGCGGACGACAATGCCCCCCGCTACGTCCACGGGATATCGAGCGAGACCTTCCAGATGTTCCAGGACTACCACACCGGGACCATGCCCGAGGTCGAGCGGCGGCTCGGCGCGTTCCGGGCGCGCCGGGTGCAGCTCGGCAACCACAGCATCTTCCCGAACGGCGTCCTCGGCTTCCGCCTGGCCCTGCCCCGCGGCCCGCTCCAGACCGAGTTCTGGCACTTCGTCCTCGTGGACCGCGCCGCGCCCGAGGCCATCAAGCGGGCGATCCGCATCGGCAGCCAGGCCAACAACGGCGCCGCGGGCATGTTCGAGCAGGACGACGTGGACAACTGGCGCCAGGTGACGGCCGCGAGCGCGAGCCAGCTCGGGCGTCGGTATCCCCAGGATCTGTCGATGGGCCTGGGACATGCCGGGCCGCATCCGGACTATCCGGGCCTCGTCTCCGAGCGGTACATCTCGGAGAACAACCAGCGCCTCTTCTACCAGCGCTGGGAGGAGTTCATGAACGCGGAGAGCTGGGCGGACATCGCGCTCGACCCGATCAAGGCCCGCTTCGAGGGCACCGCGACCCTGCGGGGCTAGCGGACGGCGACCCGGTGAAGAAGAAGCGCGCGCGCGGCCGGGCACGTCCCAGGACCCGCCTCGCGGCGCGCCCGGCGGCCCGGCCCGGTGGCCTGACGGCGCCGCAGGCGCTCTGGCTCGAGCTGATGCCGTTCTACATCCGCGAGGCCTGGCTGCTCGACGAGCGTCGGCTCACCGAGTGGCTCGCCCTCTTCACCGACGACGTCCTCTACTTCATGCCCCGCCGCAAGAACGTCCTCCGCCGCGAGGCGCACCGCGAGCTGACCCCGCTCGGCGACCTGGCGATCCTCGAGGAGGACAAGCGCTACCTCGAGATGCGGGTGGCCCGCCTCGACACCGGGATGGCCTGGGCCGAGGATCCCCCGTCGCGCACCCGTCACCTGGTCGGCAACCTCGAGGTCGCCCCGCTGGCCAGGGGGGAGGTGCAGGCCAAGACCGCGTTCCTGGTCTACCGCTCGCACCTCGAGACGGATCACCAGCTGCTGTCCGGCTGCCGCGAGGACGTGCTGCGCCGGGTGAAGGGCGAGTGGAAGATCGCCCGGCGCACGATCGTGCTCGACGCCAACGTCCTGCTCGACAAGAACCTCAGCGTCTTCCTGTAGCCCGGGCTCAATCCCTCTCCCACGCGGGAGAGGGCAGGGTGAGGGGGCGGCTCCCCTAGTAGCCCCGCAGGTACGCCAGCACGTGCGCGGCCCACTCCGCCGGCTTCTCGAACGGCGGCCAGTGCCCGCAGTTGTTCAGCAGGACCAGGCGCGAGTCGGCGATGTGGTTCAGGATCGCGATGCTGACCTCGAAGGCGACCATCCGGTCGTACCGCCCGTGGATCAGGAGGACCGGCGCCTGGATGCCGGCCAGATCCGGCGTGTAGTCGTGGGGCACGCTCACCGATTGCCGCCGCGCCTCGGTGAGCTCGGGCGACCAGGTGTGGGCGCGGTGGATGTAGTCCACCAGCTCGTCGGTCACCAGGCCCTCGTCGTCCAGGTGCACGCGCAGGTAGCGCCGGATGTTCTCGCGGCTCGGATCGTCCAGGGCCTGGCGGGTGGCGCGGCTGCCCTCCGAGGGCCGATTGGCCATCAGATAGCGATCGCCGCCGGTGCCGATGTGCGACCCGCCCATCACGAACGTCCGGACGCGCCCGGGATACGTGATGGCCGCGACCATCGACGACTGCCCGCCCTGCGAGGTGCCGACCCAGTGCGCCCGCTCGATGCCGAGGGCGTCCAGCAGGGCGACCGCGGTTCGCGCCTGGACCGCGTGCACGCCCTCGCGGTAGACGATGGGGCCGGTCTTGCTGAAGTTCGGCAGGTCCATGAGGATGCACCGGAAGTGCGGCGAGAGCGCGCC
>DATFUK010000166.1:0-4693 GCA_035260865.1 Candidatus Methylomirabilota bacterium
CGATCGGATCGTAGGGCTTCGAGGAGTCGAGGAGCCGGAGCGCGTCGGCGCCGTCGCGTGCGGTCTCCACCGAGTGGCCGTCCGCGGCGAGCACCGCCGCCACCAGCTCCCGCACCGGGGTCTGGTCATCCACCACGAGAACACGCTTGTCTTGCATGGGCGCCTGCATACCATCCGAGGAGAGCAAGCTCCCTGCCAGCCGGCCGCAGTCGGCGCTTCCCGGGGAGTTACGTGAGAATGCCCGGTTCGAGGCGCGGCATTTGTCGGCGCCACGACAGGACGGACGTCCGCCGGGTGTCTATGCGAAAGCTGCCCGCGCCGGGCGCAGAAGGTGCGCGGTGAGGCGGATCAGCGCGCGCCGGGACCCGGCTTCGACGGACGCGGTTTGCTCGAGTCGAGAAACGTCGTCGCGAGCATCTCGACGTGACGCGGATCGAACGGCTTGGGCAGGTACGCGACGGCGCCGTTGCGCAGCGCCTCGGAGCTCATCTTGTTCTCCTGCGTGGCGCTGATCACGATGACCGACAGACGCGGCTCGACCTCGCGGATCTGCTTGAGCAGCGCGAGGCCGCTCATCCCCGGCATCTGCAGATCGAGGAGCACCAGGTCCGGCCGCTGGCGCACCACCGCGTCCAGGCCCTCGCGGCCGCCGGACGCCTCTTCGATCTCCAGGGTGTCCGAATAACGCATCGCGCGGAGGATGTCCGAGAGCGTCTTCCGGACCTCGGCCTCGTCGTCGACGACAAGTACGCGTCGCGTCGCCATTGTCCCCCGCCACTGTACACCCGGGCCGGGTGAATCCCGGACCCACCTGTTTGCCATCCAAAGGGGCGTCGGCGTAAGGTGGTGGGGTTTCTCTAGGGCTGGGAGGACCGGGTGAAGGAATCGCGGGTCGGAGTGCACTACGCGTGGGTGGTGCTGGGCGCCCTCGTGGTCGTCATGCTGCTGGCCTCCGGCCTGCGCGCCGTGTTCGGCGTGTTCATCAAGCCGATGGAGGCCACGTTCGGCTGGGACCGGGCCGCGCTCTCGGGCGCCGCCGCGCTCTCGCTCCTACTCCTGGGCGCCGCCGGCCCTTTCGTGGGCTGGCTCGCCGACCACTGGGGCCCGCGCCGGGTCATCATGCTCTCCGTCGTCCTGCTCGGGATCGGGACGATCTTGACCTCGCGGGTCACCGCCCTGTGGCAGGTCTACCTCACCGCCGGCGTGCTGATGGCGCTGGGCTCGGGCGGGGTCGGCATGTCCACCGCCGCGACCGTCGCCGCGCGCTGGTTCGAGGGCCGGCGCGGGCTCGTGATGGGCGTGATCGGCGGCGCGATGTCGGCGGGCCAGCTCATCATCGTCCCGCTCGCGGTCATCTTCACCCTCACCTTCGGCTGGCGGCAGTCGTTCATCTGGCTCGGCATCCTCCTCTTCGTCGTCGCGGTGCCGCTGACGCTGCTCTTCATCCGGAACGACCCGGCGGAGAAGGGCCTCAAGGCCTTCGGCGCGGGCCAGGCGATCCCGGTGGGCGGCATGGCGGCGCCGCCGGAAGGCCGGACCGGCATCGGGGACGCGATCCAGGTCCCCGCGTTCTGGCTCCTGGCCGGCAGCTTCTTCGTGTGCGGCTACACGTCCAGCGGGCTCGTGCTGACCCACCTGGTGCCGCACGCGGCCGAGCACGGTTTCTCCGAGATGCACGCCGCGCAGGCCCTGGGCGTGATGGGCGCCATGAACATCCTCGGCACGGTGCTCTCGGGCTGGATCTGCGACCGCTTCGGGCGCAAGGGCCCGCTCGCCTTCTACTACGGCGTGCGCGGTCTGTCCCTGTTGTTCCTTCTGTACGTCTGGAACGTGCCGTCACTGCACATCTTCGCGGCGATCTTCGGGCTGAACTACATCTCGACGGTCCCGCCCACCACCACGCTCACCGCCAACATCTTCGGCCGCTACTCGGTGGGCACCCTGTCGGGCTGGATCTTCTTCGCGCACCAGGCCGGCGCGGCGCTCGGCGCGGCGGTGGGCGGCTGGATCTTCACCGCCACCGGCTCCTACGCCTGGGCCTTCACCTCGGCCGCCTTGATGGCGTTCCTGGCCGTGCCGATGGCGCTGGCCATCAAGGAAGCGCCGGTGAGCCGGACGCCCCGCGAGACCGCGGCGCCGGCGGGCCTGCCCGCCACCGCGAGCTAGCGGGCTGGAGTAGAATGATGGACATGACGAACGAAGGCACCACCAAGCTCTCTCCGGATTTCGTGCGGGACTTCCCCTTCGAGAGCCGCCTGAGCCTGGCCTCGCTGATCCGCTACTGGGACGAGCAGGCCAAGGACCCGTCGGTGTGCGGGGAGATGGCGCGCTCGCTCATGACGCGGGTGCACCAGGTGCCCGCGCTGCTCGGGCCGATCGACGACATCACCCTGCTCGACGAGCACGGGGAGCTGGTGGACGGGCTGATGGGCGCGGTGTTCCCGCCCGTGTTCTGGGACCAGGCCCACATGGGCGCGCTGATCCCGTTCACCCTCCGCGGGGTCTACGGCACCAGCGCCTTCGACAACATCATGGGCGCGGACGGCGTGCTCTACGGGCGGCTGAATCTCGAGATGAGCGCGCTGAAGGACTTCCGCCTGCTGAATGCCTACGCGCTGATCCTCGAGCGCCTGCACGGCATCAAGTTCCCGGTGGACTACCCGCTGATCCTGACCATGCCGGAGGCCGAGACCGGGCTGGATCGCCACTTCAAGATCCAGTTCGACGGCCGCTTCGTGGACGTGGAAGCCCTGCGCCCCCTGTCGCCCCTGTCCGACGACATGCGCGCGCGCCTCACCGCCCAGGGGGTGGACCTGGAAGGCCTCAAGGCCCTGATCCCGCCGGGCAGCGTACGGTTCACCGGCTTCACGGTGGTGAAGGCCTCGGACGTGACGGACCAGGAGGTGCTCTCCTCGATCAAGCGCGACCTGATCGACAAGGAGTCCATCGTCTCGAACGCGCGCTTCGCGAAGCTGCAGGACAAGCTGCGGACCCTGTTCCGTCGGGCGGATCTCCACCTGAGCCTGGCCGCGCTCGAGGGGGAGCGCATCCTTGTGCTCAACTCCGGCCACCTGCTCGACCACGGCCAGGGCTGCATCTTCGCGAGCTCGGTGCGTGGGAAGACCAAGGACTTCAGCGGCTCCGTCTTCGAGAAGGCGGTGGTGAAGGGCCAGCCGATCTTCATCGAGGATCTCGCCGCGATGAGCCCGCGCTCCCCCAAGGAGGAGATGATCCTCCAGAAGGGCATGCGGAGCCTGGTGGTGGCCCCGCTGCACTACCAGGGCCAGCTCATCGGCACGCTGAGCCTCACCTCCCCGCGCCCGGGCGACATCAACACGCTGCTCGCGCCGCGGCTGATGGAGGTGCTGCCGCTCTTCTCGGTGGCGGTCCGGCGGAGCGTGGACGAGCTGCACTCGCGGGTGGAGGGCTTCATCAAGGAGCAGTTCACCGCGATCCATCCGGTGGTGGAGTGGCGGTTCCGCAAGGCGGTGCTGGAGACGATGGACCGGCACACCGCGGAGAGCGAACCGAACCGCGAGATGGAGCCGATCGTGTTCCGCGACGTGCACCCGCTGTACGCGGTATCGGACATTCGCGGCTCCTCCACCCACCGCGCCTGGGCCATCCAGGCCGACCTGCTCACCCAGCTCGGCCTCGCCCGCGAGGTGCTGCGCGCGGCCTACGAGATCCGGCCCCTGCCCATCCTCGACCAGCTCACCCATCGCATCGACGGCTCCACCGCGGAGATCGAGGTGACGCTGCGCTCGGGCGACGAGATGGGAGTGCTCGGCTTCCTCAAGACCGACCTCGAGCCGCTCTTCGGCCACCTGCAGACCTTCGGCCCCGCGGTGCACGAGAAGATCGACGCCTACCGGGCCGCGGTGGATCCGGGCATCGGGCTGGTCTACGCGCGGCGCAAGGAGTTCGACGAGAGCGTGACCCGCATCAACGACGCGGTCGCCTCCTACATCGACCTGGAGGAGCAGGCGGCGCAGGGCATGTTCCCCCACTTCTTCGAGAAGCAGAAGACGGACGGGGTGGACTACACGATCTACCTGGGCGGCGCCCTCCGCGAGGATGGCGTCTTCGATCCGCTCTATCTCAAGAACATGCGCCTCTGGCAGCTCATGGTGGCCTGCGGGGTGGCCCTGCGGGTGGAGCGCCTGAAGGACCGGCTGCCGGTGCGCCTGGACATCACCAACCTGATCCTGATCCAGCACGCCCCGCTCTCGATCCGCTTCCGCTCCGACGAGAAGCGCTTCGACGTGGACGGCGCCTACAACGTCCGCTACGAGATCATCAAGAAGCGGATCGACAAGGCGATCATCCGCGGCACCACCGAGCGCCTGACCCAGCCCGGCAAGATCGCGCTGGTGTACTCGCACCCGAGCGAGGCCGCGGAATGGCGCGAGTACATCGAGTACCTCCAGCGCCTGGGCTACCTCACGCGCGAGGTGGAGGAGCTGGAGCTGGACGAGCTGCAGGGCGCCCAGGGCCTGCGCGCCATGCGGGTCACGGTGGACCTGGCCAACCGCGAGCTGGACGTGCCGTCCACCGCCACCGTGACCGCCGCCCAGCCCCGCGTCAACGGCGAGAGGACGCCGGCCGCCTAGCGTCCGGCCGGGCCATGCGACGCCTGGCCTGCACGCTCCTCGCCGCGACGATCCTGGCGGGGTGCGCGACCACGTCGCGG